>CAZSVU010000036.1:20220-39637 GCA_964610275.1 uncultured Polyangiaceae bacterium
GTGGACCACGCACCCCGCCGGGCGCGGTTTGCGGAGGACCCCATTCCCTTGGCCTTGGCGATGGTGCTGGCGGCCCGCGACCCGAGCGTGGAGTTGCGCGACGGCCTGGGGACCCCGCGCTCGCTCGTGTCCAAGTTCGCCACCCGATTTGGTCAGCCCGTCGAGTCCGTCGCGTTGATTGTGGCGCTGAGCCGGGCGGTTGGGTTGTGGGACCCGTCGGTGGTGAGCGTTGCGTCTCCGCCTGGCTCCTGGAGAGTTCGGGAGCTGGGCTGGGTGCTATTCGAGGCGTGGCGTCGCGGTGGAGCGTGGGACGAAGCGCGCGCTGACGGCGAGGTCCTGCGGGTTGCTGCCGAGTCTCGCGAGCCGAGCCCAGCGGGGGTCATCCGAGAAATCGTGCTGGATGCACTCGCCGAGCTGGGAACTGGGAACTGGGCCCCTTGGGAGGCAGTGGCCGCGTATGTGCGCGCCGATGGGCGGACCCCTGGTGTCGCTCGTTTGGTGGAGCGTTGGGCGGCGCGCGCCGGGGTCGAGGCCCTGACTCCCGCGGAGATCGCCCGGCGAATTGCCCTCGAGAGCCTCCACGTGCTCGGAGTCGTGGACTTGGGTGATCCGGATTCGGAAGGCGAGGGGCACACCGGGCTCGGTCCGGTCCTTCGGCTTACGCCGCGTGGCCGGGCCTACCTGGAGGGCGCGTCGGCCAAGCAGGAGGCGGAGCCGAGCCGGTTCGTGGACAACGAGGTGCTTCGCGTCGGAGGACCGACGCGGGTGGGGGACGTGGCGGCGATCGCGCCCTTCGTCGAAATTGGCAGCGTTGCGCGCAGTCTCGACGTGGTACTCACGCCGCAGGCCGTCGCGCTGGCGCTCAGTGCCGGCTACGACACGGATGTGATTCGCCGTCGGCTGGAGACCATCGCGCAGCTGCCAGACCCGATCTCGCGCATGCTGGTGCAGGCGAGTGCAGTGATTGGTCGGGCGGAGTTCGTCCTGACACAGGGTTTTCTCTGGGTGGAGGACCCCGAGGTTCGGGAGATGCTCCGGACCCGTCGCCAGACTGCCGACCTGTTCGTGGATCCGTCGCCGCCGGCCGGGCTGCTCGTAGCCTGCGGTGTCGACATCGAGCGCTTGGCTCGGCGCTGCCGTTCCCTGGGCGTGGAGGTCATGGTGAACGGGGAGGTCTACAAGACTCGATCCATGATCCCCACCTCGCGGAGTACCGGAAGCCTCAAGGCGGTCGGCGCTCGGTCGGCCACGGGACGCTCGTCCCAGAATCTGAAGGCCGTGCGGCCTGGATCCAAGCCCGCGAGCTCGCGCTCATCGCAGAGCATGCGAGCGGTGGTGCCGGGCAATGGGTCCGACCCCGAGCAGCCAGCGAGTGGCAAGCCGACGCCACCGCCCGGAAGCAAGCGTTCGCCCAGCGGCATGCAACCGCGCGCGCGTCGAACGTCCTCGCCGCCCAAGCGAAATCGGGGTTCGTCGTAGCCGTCTCCGGCTTGCGGGCGGGTCACGCGCTCAAGCGGCTGCGGATCCAGTTCACGGCTCCGGCGCTCTGGCTCACCGCGCCGACCCGACCCGAGGCCACGAACACCTCACTGGGCAGGGCCCGACCGTTGTACTGGCTCGCCATGGCAAATCCGTAGGCGCCCGCGTCACGGACGACGACGGCCTCTGGCGGCTCGGCGCCGAGGGGATGGCTACCGAAGTCGTCCGCGCTCTCGCAGATGGGTCCGACCACGCGCCAGCTGTCGCCGCCTGGCGCACGTTCCAGCGGCTCCACTCGGTGGTGCGCCTGGTACAGGGCGGGGCGCAACAGGTCGTTCATCCCGGCGTCCACCATGATCCACTGGCGACTGCCGCTGCGCTTGGACTGAACGACGCGCGCGACCAGCACTCCGTGCGGACCCACCACGACCCGGCCCGGCTCGACCACCAGCTTCAGGTCGCCCAGACCCTCGTCGCGCAGTAGCCCGAGCGCGGAGCGAACGAACTGTTCCGGTGCCTCCACCGGACGGGTGCCGTAGTCGATACCGAAGCCGCCGCCGAAATCGACGTAGCTGAGGGGCTTGCCCTGTGCGGCACGGGCCTTGGCCACCGCGCAGACTGCGGTGGCGGATTTCCGATAGGGCTCCGGTGATGCCAGATTGGAGCCAACGTGAGTGGACACGCCCACACCTTCGAGCGCGTCGGGCGCGCCGTCGATCCGTTCCCACGCGGCGCCGATATCGGACAGCGCGATGCCGAATTTGGCGTCGTCATGGCCAGTTGCGACATGGGAGTGGGTATCGGCCAATACGCTAGGATTGATGCGCAACGCCACACGCACACGGGCGGAGGCGGCGCGCGCTCGCGCGGCCAGCCGCGCAAGCTCCTCCACACTCTCAGCTTGAACTGCCAGGATGCCCGACCGGATTGCCAGATCCAGTTCCGTGTCGGTCTTGCCCACACCACTCATGACGATGCGCTCGGGCGGGATCCCGCAAGCGCGCGCAACCTCCAGCTCGGCACCGGAGACCACGTCCGCGCCGGCGCCAGCACCGGCCACGGCGCGCACGATCGAGCCAGCGCTGTTGGCCTTCACGGCGTACGCCACGACGTGTCGAGGATCGCCCATCGATGCCACCAGACGCCCTGCGGTGTCGGCGATGGCGTCCAGGTCGTACACGTAGGCTGGGGTACCGGTGCGCGCTTCAGCGAGCAGCTCGACGAGCGGCGTTCCGGACAGGCAGGCCTGTCCCTTCTCATTACGGCCGAATCCAACCATGGGCGCTTCATTACCAGTGCGCGCGGTGGTGGCAAGCCGGCCATTTGGCCAGCTCGACGGGAGCGGGTCTCGCCCCGCCCCGCGCCAAGCTCGCGCTCATGTGGCATGCTCAGCCTGGCAAAGTGATGACTAGCCGTCGTTTCGGACTCACGGGGAAGGGTCAAGAGGCAACCCTGCACCCGTCGTTCGCTCGGAACGGCATACGAACACCGGTCTGGCGGGAGCGGCTCCAGTGAGCGGTGCGAGCAGCATCCACACCGCAGACGAGCGCCCCGAGTTGGTCAAGTACGATCTCTTGGAAGAGGTCGGACACGGGGGAATGGCGACGGTCTACCGCGCCCTCGATCGACGTCTCGGTCGAGAGGTTGCCGTCAAGATCATTCACAAACACCTGCGCGAGAGCGGCGAAGTGGCCGCGCGGTTCAGCAGCGAAGCTCGGGCCGTGGCGAAGCTCCGCCATCGCAACATCGTCGAGGTGTACGACGTCTCGGACGACGAGGAACCGGAGCGCTACTTGGTGGCCGAGCTCGTGCGGGGGACGACCCTGCGCAAGCTGCTGCAGAGTGAGTCGAAGCTTCCTGCCGAGATTGCCGCCGCTGTTGCCCTGGAGATCGCGGCAGCCCTGGAGCACGCGCACCAGCACGGGGTCGTGCATCGAGACGTCAAGCCCGAGAATGTCCTGGTCGAGACACCAAAACCCGCTGCCGAGGGTGAAGGTGCCGCTGGGGTGCGAAGCAAGGATCGAGCCGTCATCAAGATCACCGACTTCGGCATCGCCAAGCTGCTCGACGCGCAAGGGGTCACCTCCACCGGTCAAGTCCTCGGATCCCCCGCGCACATGGCCCCTGAGCAGATCGAGGGGGACAAGGTTACGGCGCGGGCGGACGTGTTCGCCTTGGGCGTGCTGCTGTACGAGTCGATGGTCGGGGCGTTGCCTTTCGAGGGAAGGAATCCGGCTCAGGTGCTGCGCAAGGTGCTGGAAGGCAAGCATCCGCCAGCAGACCGTGCCCGCCCTTCGGTCGGTGCGGATTGGACCCGTATCGTTGCCCGTGCGCTCAGCCGCGAACCGGAGGGGCGATATGAGTCAGCCGCTGCGTTCGGGGCCGCGCTGCGTGAGGAGCTCGAGCGCCTGGGTTTCGATGGTCCTCGACGCGAGCTAATGACGTTCCTGCGGGATCCGGCTGCGTACTGGGAAACCTACGTGCCCCGCATCGTCGGGAAGCTCGTTTCCCTGGGGCGAGCGGCACATGCGGCACACGACATCCCGGCGGCCGCAGCGCACTTCAATCGTGCCCTGGCGTTTCGTCCCGACGACCCAGAGCTGTTGCGTCAGGTTGCGGGCATGGCCCACGCCGCTCGGGTGCGCCGCAGCATCGTGCGTGCCGGCTCGGTTCTGGGTGTCTTGGTGCTGATGGTTGGCGTGGCCTACGGACTGGTGCGGCTGGTGCGCTCCGCCACTTCGCGCACGACGGAGGCCGATCAGTCAGCGGACTCCCGGACCGGGGACGGCCGTGCGGCTTCCGGGCCGGTCCACTCGGCAGGCACGCTCGCAGCCGGCTCAGTCCGGGCCGCGGCGGGGGCCGAGGAAGCGCCCGCCGCAGCGGCTGCTCGCAGACGCCCCCGAATACGGACCCTGAGACGTCCCGAGATCAAGACGCGTCCGGTCCGAGTGCACATCGACGGCGCCAAGAACGGCAAGCTGACCATCGATGCGCAACCGAAGGAGTGGTTCGGCGTCAGCCACGAGCTGACCGTCGGCCGGACGTACGTGTTCGACTTCGTTGCGCCCAACGAGGAGTGCTGTCTGGGCATGACCCGGACGGTCCAGATCCCCGAAGGGGAAGGGGAGTACCGCGTGGCCGGCAAGATCGCCTTCAAGAAGGCCACCCTGAGCACCGCGAGCGTTCCTCCGGGCAGCACCGTGAGCTGCGGCCTCTATGGCAGCGTCACGGCTCCGGCGCCGCTGTCCGTGCCCATGGAACGTCCCGAAGCGAGCACGAACTGTCGAGTGACCACACCGACTGGAACAGACAAGACGAAACCGGTTAGTCTCCGCCCTGGTCGCACCATACCCCTGAGTTGGCCCTAGGCGTGTCTTCCGCGCCCAAAAAGGGCGCACGGACGCGCTTGCACCGGTATCTGACCCTCTCCTCGCTGACGTTCCTCGTGGCCACGGCTGTGGCCGCCAACGTCGCGGCACAGCCTCGACCCACCGAGGCCCCGCCTACCGAGCCCCCACCCGAGGCTGCTCCATCGCCCGAGGTCGCGCCCCCGCCGGACTCAGCAGACGCGTTTGCCCGGGCCCGGGCGTTCTACGAGTCCGGCCAATACGCGGTCTGCGCTCACGCCTTTGGCGAGTTGCTCGACCCGAAGCTCCCGCAGCACGATCAAGCCGGGGGCCGTCAGGAAGAGGCTCTCCTCTACCACGGGGCCTGCCTGCTCGGGATTGGGCAGTCGAAGCAGGCTGATGAGCGGTTTCGGGAGGCGATTCGCCGGAGCCCGCAGATCCGCCCCAATCCCCTGGAGTTCCCCGCGGCGGTCGTGTCGCGCTTCAACGCCGTGCGCCAAACCATGCTGGCCGACATTCGCAAGGCCGAGGAAGAACGAGCGGAACGCGCCAAGCGGCGGGCGGAGAAGGCCAAGCGTCGGTCGATTGAGGAGACGGCGCGCATGGCCAAGCTCATCGAGCTGGCTTCGCAGGAGACTGTGGAGCAGCGCAGTAGCCGGTGGCTCGCGGCCGTGCCATTCGGCGTTGGCCAGTTCCAGAACGACAGTCCGGCGCTGGGGTGGATCTTTCTGACCACCGAGTTGGCCGCGCTCGGGGCAACGGCCGGGTTCTTGGGCTACGAGCTGGAGCTGAACGCGCGCTTGGGCGATCAGCGGGTCGACACCGAAGATCTGAACGCCCGCCGGCAGGGTGCCCGAAAGATCTGGACGGCGTCGCTCTACACGTTCTTCGGGTTGGCGGCGTTGGGCATCGGAGAGGCGCAACTGTCGTACGTGCCGGTCTTCACCCGGACTCGTCGGCGTGAGCTGTCGCCCGACGTGCTCCCCCGAAGTCGCGAGCGCCAGCCCGAGTCCGCCAGCAGCTCGGTGGTGGTCAGCCCCAGCGTGGTGCCGGTTCCGGGCGGACTCACCTTGGGGGCAGTCGGTCGATTCTGAACGGGCGATCCGTCAGGAGCCGGACTTGCCGAACGCTGCGATCCAGAAGCCCGAGTAGGCGTTGAGCGCAGAGTCGCACAGCGTCCACTCGGCAGCCCGGAACAGCCGCCGGGCGATCCGTCCGCGCATGAAGGCGGCGCTGGGTACCACGGTTCGAATCCCGCGCGAGTCGATGAGACGGCAGCCCGGCGGCGTCAAGCGCCGGACGTCTCGTGGCGAGTCGAAGCGCACGTAGACGTCGCGTTCGTCGGTTCCGGGCGCCACGATTCCCGCGGGTCCCCACCGCTTGAGCAACCCTCGAATGCTGTTGGGATTGTAGAACTCGGCGATGATGGTGCCGCCGCGTCGGGTGACGCGAGCCATCTCTCCCAGAGCAGTGTCGATGTCCGGGATGTGAGCCAGGACCTTGAACGAGCAGGTCACGTCGAAGCTCTCGTCGTCGAAGGGCAGGGAAGTGGCAGAGCCTTCCACCACATGGAGGCCTCGGGCGCGCGCCAGCTCCAACATGCCCGGCGAAAGGTCGATCCCCGTGGCTCTGCGTGCGAAGGCGGCGATTCGCTGCAACACCAGTCCGGTGCCGCACCCGACCTCCAGGACGTCCCGGTTGCCGGCGAAACGCTCCACGAAGTCTGCCTCCATTTCGTCGAGCAGCTCATGGTAGCCCCCGCGGTCGTTGTCCCCGCGATGCTGCTCGTATTGATGCGAGAAGGCGTCGTAGTAGGCGCGATTGGACTCTTGGCTTCCGGAGGCATCCATGGGTCTAGCTAGCCGGTTCGCGAGTTCTTGCCGTTGTCAGGGAGGCGGCGTCCTCGACGTGCCCCTCGAGATGACCGCAGTCGAGGCAGGTTCTGGGATTGAGCACTAGCGCCGCTCGGCCCGTCGTGGCCGCGTCGACCTCGACGTCCAGCGACAGGTGGGCTGGTTGGTCGACCGCAACGAACTCGCGGCTCCCGCAGTGGGGACATTCGACTGCATCCGTCACCCCAGTCGCTGCGCCGGCCCGCAGTCGCGCGGAACCCTCCTCGGCAACTGGCCGAGCCGTCGCCGCGTCTGCCGCTTGGCTGACCAGGCGCTTGGCCGCACGTTCGCCGAGATCACCGACGCGATGGCGCAGCCAGAAGCTGACCGCGTTCAGCGCCGCGCCGCCGGCACACAATGCGACGAACCAGATCCCCAACTCGGCGCTCCACCCGTACAGCGCCGCGCCGCCCAGCACAGCGAGGACCACCAGATCCCGTGCCCGACCCGCGCGGCCGCGCTGGGAAAGCACTGCACATTCGGCGCGGACCACTGCCTGCACCACGTCGCGTGCATCGGCATGTCGGCCTGGCGGGCTCCGATACGCAGCCATCAAGGCTCGCCGGGCCACGGGGGCGAACCGGCTGGACGCCGCGCGGTTGCACCAGTGGAGCGCGGCATCCAGATTGCCCTTCGCCAGCTCGTCCTCGAGTCGATGACTGAGGCCGACGATGGCAGTCGCCTCGCGTCCCAACAGCACCGCGCGCCAGAGCATCACGGCAAAACCGAGAGCGGCAGCAGCTTCGAGTGTGGGAAACTGATCGGTCATGCCAGTGGTCATCCGCAGCGGGTGCGTGTGGCGGGCGGCCTCGGCAGCGACCAGCCCATCTGCCGGACCGCGGTTTTCATGCCGGCGGTGCGTGCCTTAGCCTGGACGGCCCACGGGGTCGAGTCGCAAGCTTGGTCAGCGGTGCCGGGCAATCGGCGCGATCCGGTCCCGAGACCGAAGATCGTCCCCCGCGCACCGCGCGTATGAGCAACCACGACGCAGTCGCGCTTGTCTTCCGGGCTCCCTGGGTCGGTCGCTTCTCGGGGAATGCTCGTGTACCGTGGCAGCGGACAGCACGAGTCCGTGGCGACGGGCAACCGTCGAGCTGTGCCAAGCGACTGGAGCTTCTTGGCATCCAAGCACCCGGAGGTCGACATGAGTAACTCACCCGTTCGGAGCCAATGGCCACGTCTGGTGCTGCGAGCCGCGCTCGGATTCCTGGCCCTGCTGATGTGCGCCGCCATCGTCGTGTACGTCGCCACCCGGGAGGCCGAGCCGGAGCTCTCACCGCCGATACAGGCCAGGCTGGAGCTGGCTGCCGGGCAAGTGACCGTCGATTTTGGTGCGGGGCCCAAGCAGGCGGTTTCTGGAACGGCACTGCTCGCGGACGCTCACGTGAGCACCGCCAAGGGGGCGCGAGCGCTGGTTCGCCTGCCGGACGGATCACGCATCTTCTTGCGGGACAACAGTGCAGTGAAGCTGGGCGCCGATGCCGTCCAGCTCGAGGCGGGCGAGTACTGGCTCGATGCCCCGCCCACCGAGCGTCAGGCCATGGTGCACCGGGTCGGAGCCGTTTCCGTGGCCGCCGCCGACGCCGGGCTCTCGATTCTGAAGCAGGAGGGCCAGGTCGTCGTCTACGTGGCTCGGGGTATGGCCACGGTGACTGGCCCGGCTGGCCGCGTCGAGGTGAAGGCGGGAGAACAGGCCAGCGTCAAGGCCGATGCGGCGCCGCAGGTCAGCCCGGTCGCCTACTGGGACGACTGGACCGGGGGCATGGCCGATTTCAAGTCGGGCAGTGGGATCCCCGGAGCAGGCCGCGGAACCATCTACGGCGTGGACTCGGGGGCACCCGCCGGGAGCGCGGCCCGCCGCATGGAGATCAGCCGTCAGGTGGTGCATGCGACGGTCCGCGACGATGGGTTGAGCGAAACCGAGGTGGATCAGACCTTCTTCAACCCAGGCACCCGGGACGTGGAGGGTTGGTACTGGTTTACCGTGCCCGAGGGCGCGAGCGTCACCGGATTTGCCGTCGAGACCAACGGTGTGTTGATTGACGGCGAGTTCGTCGAACGCAAGGAGGCTGCCGCCAAGTACACCGCGGCCAAGACCACCGGGCATGCTCCGGCAATCCTGGAGTGGGTCGACAGTCACACGTTCCGGGCACGCATCTTCCCCGTACCCGCCGGGGGGACGCGACGAGTCGTGTTGCGCTACCTGCAGCTTCGGCCACTGGTCGACGGCAAGCTCGACTACGTGTTCCCGATGGTGTCGGAAGATCCGGTGCGAATTGGCGAGTTCTCCCTCACGGTGGATCTCGGCGAAGCCGGCACCAAGATGAAGATCGCTACGCTGGCGGACGCACGGATCGAGAAAGGGGGGCGACTCGTGACCATGCGCCGCTCCGGCTACACGCCCCGGGCGGACTTCCAGCTGGAGGCCAAGTTGGACGACCAACGGCCTTCCGTGACCGTGGCCCGCTTCGAGTCCGGTGGCGACAGCGCTGATTACGTGTTGGTACGCTACACGCCGGACTTGGATTGGAAGGACGCCACGCCGCAACGGGGTGAGGTGGTCGTGGTCGTCGACACGTCCGCGGCCGGTGACGAGGCGAGTCGCCAACTCAAGACCGCCACCGCCGAGGCGGTGCTGCGAGCGTTGAGTGACGAGGATCGCTTTGCCCTGGTCGCCTTGGACGAGCGCCCCACGGTGCTCCACCCAGCGAAGGGATTGGCTGCGGCATCGGATCAGGAGATCTCCAAGGCCCTGGAAGCGTTGGCCGATCACGCCGCTGGTGGGGCGACCGACCTCGCCTCGATGTTCGACGTGTCGCTGCAACGGCTGCACGGTGCGGAACAACCCGCAGTCGTGTACGTGGGGGACGGGGTAGCGACGTCCGGCGAACTGATTCCCGAGCAGCTCACCGAGCGGCTGCGCCGAGCGCTCGCATCGTCGCGGGCGCGCCTGTTCACGGTGGGGGTAGGTCCGGAAGCCGACCACGCCCTGCTCACGCAGCTCGCGCGCGCAGGGGGTGGGGCCAGTTTCCGTGTGGACGAGTCCGAGCAGACGACGGCCCGGGCACTGACTCTGGCGGCAGCGCTGAAGACGCCGACCATCACCGACCTGGAGCTCGACCTCGGAGCAGGTCTCGACGAGCCCTTCATCACAGCGACCGGCAAGGTGTCGCGCGGTTCGGAGGTCCTCGTGCTGGCCCGGACTCATCACGACATCCCCCGGCAAATCACCGTGAAGGGGCGCGTGGGTGGCACACCGCTCGAACGCAAGTACGACGTGGTGAAGGAGAAGGGGTTGCTGGCCGAGTTCGTGCCCCGCCTGTGGGCCGCCGAATACGTTCGACGCTTGCTCGGCGCCGGAGAAGGGCCCGAGGCGGAACGGGGCCGCATCGTCGCGTTGGGTTTGGAGTACGCCCTACTGACCCCATTCACCAGCGTGCTGGCGCTGGAGAGCGAAGTCGCCTATTCGCAAATGGGGATTCAGCGTCGCCACTCCCGCCTCCGAGGGAAGAAGCTGACCTCGCTCGACCCGACCACTGAGCGTCGGCTGGCGGCGCGGCATGCCGCGCCGCGTGCCCCGCTCACGGTGTTCGGCTGCAGCCTCGACTCGAAGTCGGAGCCGACCCCTGCCGCCCAGGCCGAGTCGGAACGGCAGGGCGGAACCGGCACTCGCGCTAAAGGTGAGGAGGGGTCCATGGGAGTCGCCGACCAGGCGCCCGCGCCGGCCGAGGTCGAGGCTGACGAGGCCAAGGCCAACGCGGTCGCCGCTCCGACCACCGTTGCCCAAGCCCCGATCGACAACGAGGAGGAGGCGCCGGCGGCGGCGCGTCCGCCTGCCCCTGCCGGGCGACCAGCGCTCCGGCTGCGGGAGGAATTCATGGCGGGCGGGAGCGCCCAGACGCGTGGACACGGACCGCTCTCTGGAGCGGCCACGGGGCGTACGGCAAAATCGGCAGACGGTACCGAGCGCGCCAAGCTCGTCGCCGAGCTCGAGCGCGCCCGCGACGCCAAGCGACCCGCGCCGCCAGCGCTGGTGGTCGTTCAGACCTGCAGTGACGTGGCCAAACGCCCTTTGGCGCAGCGCGCGCTGATCTGGGGCAAGCGCCTGAGGACGAGCCGATCCGCCATGGACCTGCTCGAACGCTACGACGCGGCACGTCGCGCCTGTGAGTTGGACGACTGGCGGAGTGAGCGCGCGTTCTTGCAGGTCATGCAGCGCCGGGTCGAAACCGAGGGCGGAGCACGTTTGGTGCTCCGGCACTTCGCGGCTCGCCCGGAGGTTCAGAAGTATGTGGCCAAGCTCATTCTTCGGCGTGCCGTGGACCAGCGCGTGGTCGCCGCGGTGGAGGAGATCCTGTTCGGTACCGCCGTCCGGTGGAACGAGGTCGATCTGCAGCTCAGCGAGATCGCAGACGTCGAAAAGCGGCTCGAGAAGCTGCGGGAGGCGATCGCGCGGGCCCCGGAGGACCCCAACGGAGGCATCCGGCTCGTCCGCCTGCTCGTCGAGGCCGAGCGCAAGGCGGAGGCCTTGGCCTTGGGTCGACGCATGCGAGACCAGGGACTGCTCACTCCGCACCTGGCCCGTCAGCTCGGGGACGTGTTGGCCAGAGTTGGAGAGGATGCCGAGGCGGTCCGCACCTACTCCGAGATCGTCGAGTTCGACCCGGGCAGCGTCGAATCTCGTCGACTGCTCGGGGACATCTATCTCGGGCACGGGTGGTATGCGCCCGCGTACCGTCAGTACAAGACCATGACCGAAGCGGCTCCCAACGACGCGCTGGGGTGGCTGCGCCTGGCTGCCGCCGCGGGCGGTACCGGACGGGTGGACGAAGCCCTGAGGCTGGAGCGTCGGGTGGCCAGCGCCCAGGGTCATCCAGGACCCCAGGATCCCCGTCAGTGGGCCCGGCTGCTTTCGGCCGCGCGACTGGCTCGACTGCTCGCCAAACCCCCCGCCACACCCGCGGGGCAGCCGCCGGTCGACCCCAAGCGTCGCGCTGCCGGGGTGAAACGCAAGCTCAAGGAGTTGCAGCTCTTCAGCGGGCCCGGGGCGCTCGTCCTGCTGACCTGGGAGGATCTCGGGGCTGACCTACTGCTGGTCTCTCGCCTCGACGGCCGGGACACCGCGATGGGTGCGCAGACCGATGCGGCCTCAGTTGGGTTGTCGGCTGCATTGCTTGCGATTCCGGATGCTCAGCGCGCGAGTTTCCATGCCCGGCTGCGGAGCGTGCCCGGCGACCGCGGGGTGTCGTGGAGCCGTCAGGACATCGTCTGGGATGGAAAAGATTTCAAGGTCACGGTCAAGACCGGGGACCTGCCGGCGGGGGCTGACGAGGCGTCGCTGTAGCGATCCCAACCCCTGCAGCCGCTGCTGGGAGGCGCGGGGGCGGTAGGACCAGTTTCGAGCCCTGCCTGGGGTCTCCGGCAGCCCCGGTCGGCGGGAGCGATCGACCCCCGCGGAGACCGGATTGGGCCGGTGCGCGTCCGGAAACCGGACCCACATCCGCGGGGTTGCACGGGGCGAACCCGTTCGGTAGACTCCGCGCCACAACTTGGGTGGATCCATCCGGACCTCCAGTTTGGGGTCCGTTTTTTTTTGTTTCGCGCACAACCGGGCGGGTGCCCGCCCGGAAGACACCACGGTCAAACCTACATCGTCTCCATCACGCTCTCCGCTTCGTATGACTCTTGCTCACGAGCAACTCGCCGGTCTCGACCGGGATCGCATTCTCGCTGCGGTCGAGCCTGTGCTACGCGCGCACAACGTCGATGGAGTCGAATTGTTGTGGCGGACCGACCGCGGTGGGCGCGTGCTCGAGCTGACCGTGGAGCGGGCAGGAAGCCGAGTGCCTGGCGAGGGCATCACCATCGACGTGTGCTCCGAGATCTCACGCGACCTTTCCGCTGCGCTCGACGTGGCGGATGCCATTCCGGGCAAGTACCAACTCCAGGTCGGTTCTCCCGGACTCGAGCGCACGCTCTACACGCGCAGTGACTACGAGCGGTTCGCGGGACAGGCGGCGAGACTGAAGCTGCACGAGCCCCTGGAGGGCCAGCACGTCATTCGTGGTGTTCTGCACGGTGTCGACGAGCAGGGTCGAGTCTTGCTCGAAACCGAACACGGCGAAATGGCCTTGGACTACTCCGCAGTCGATCACGCTCGGCTGTTCTTCGACTGGAAAGCATCGGCCGAATCCGGCGTCGGTGGCGGCAAACGCGGCGGACGGCATCCCGCTCGTCGGGGACGCGCATCCCGACGTTCACACAGAAATAGGTGAGAAGATGGCAGCGCAAGCAACCGGCCTGGACATCGATCTCGGGTCAATCGTCGAGCAGGTGGCCCAGGAGAAGGGCATCGACAAGCAGGTCCTCATCGAGACCATGGAGGCGGCGATCCTCAAAGCGGCCCAGACGGTCTTCGGTCCGACCCGCGAGCTCGAAGCACGCTTCAACGACGACACGGGGCAGATTGACTTGTTCCAGTACATGACCGTGGTCGAGGAGGTGGAAGAGCCCGAGCGCGAGATCAGCCTCTCCACGGCCGAGAAGCACGGCCTCGAGGCCGAGATCGGCGAAGAGTTGGGGTTCCAGATCTTCTGGCATCCGCGCGACGCCGACCGCGCCCGGCAGCAGGACAAGGAGTTTGGATCCTTGCTCGAGATCAAGCAGGCCCGCAGCGCTTTCGGCAGGATTGCGGCGCAGACGGCCAAGCAGGTGCTGCTGCAGCGCGTGCGCGATGCGGAGCGCGACATCATCTACAACGAGTATCGTGACCGGTCGGGCCAGCTGATTCGTGGAATCATTCGTCGCTTCGAGAAAGGGCACAACATCATCGTCGATCTGGGGCGCACCGAAGGAGTGCTGCCCGCTCGTGAGCAGACGCCACGGGAGACCTATCGTCCTGGCGATCGTATCGTGGCGTACGTCAAGGACATCGACCGTGAAGCTCGCGGCCCGATGATTATTCTCAGTCGCAGCCATCCGTCGTTGGTGGAGAAGCTGTTCGAGGCGGAAGTCCCCGAGATCTACGAAGGGATCGTCAAGATCGTCAGCGTCGCACGTGAACCCGGGTCGCGCAGCAAGATTGCAGTGAGCACTCGCGATTCAGACGTGGATCCCGTGGGCGCCTGTGTCGGAATCAAGGGCTCGCGGGTTCAGGCCGTGGTGCAGGAGCTGCGCGGCGAGAAGATCGACATCGTCCCGTTCGACAGCGACCAGGCACGTTACATCATCAATGCCATCCAGCCGGCGGAGGTGAACAAGGTCATCGTGGACGAGGCCGACCACCGGATGGAGCTGGTGGTGCCCGACGAGAAGCTCTCACTGGCGATCGGGCGCAAAGGTCAGAATGTTCGCCTGGCGTCACAGCTCACGGGGTGGAAGCTCGACATCATCAGCGAGACCAAGTTTAAGCAGATGGAGGAAGAGGCGCTGGCGGCGTTGTGTGAGATCGAGGGTGTCTCGGACGAGCTCGCTCGCGCGATGTATCGGCTGGGATTCCGAGCGCTCGAGGAGATCGCCGAGGCGACCGTGGACGAGCTCGTCGCCATTCAGGGCGTCGAAGAGCCCGATGAGGCACAGGGGCTCAAGGTGCGGGCGGAGGAAGCCATGGAACGCCTGCGTCGCGAACGCATCGAGTCGGCACTCTCGACGGCGGACGTGCTCACCGAGCGGGACAAGCTCCGCTTCGTTCGCGGGGTTGGCATGCGCACGCTGACGCTGCTGGAGGAGTCGGGCTATCGGTCGGTGCAGGACTTGGTTAGCGAAGACATCGACCGCCTGGCCATCAAGTCCGGTTTGGGCATCAAGAAGGCCCGTCAGGTACAGCAGGGGGCACGCAGCTTCTTGAGCAGCGAGCTGCAGACCATCGAAGAGGCACGTTCTCGCTTCCTGGCACAGCGGGCAGCGGAGAAGCAGCGGGCGGCCGAGAGCCCGGAAACGGAAGCGACGACCGAGGAGTGACGAGGATTGGTGGCATGATCGTCAACGCGACAGGACACGAAGCCGAGCGTTCGGCCTCCATGCGACTCCCGGCGGGGCTCGCTGCGGGGCGGCCGAGTTTCGGCTGTCGTTCAGGTCGACGAGGATCGGTGGCGGTGCGGACGTGCGTGACCTGTCGCCAGCAAGCCGCGCGAACCGAGTTGATGCGCCTGGTGCTCGGGGCAGACGGGGAAGTCATGGTGGACCTCGCGGGCCGTGCTCCAGGGCGCGGTGCCTGGGTGCATCCGATCGGCAAGTGCGTTGCCGGTGCGCCTTCCAGGTTGAGTCGGGCCCTCCACGCTGAAGTCAGCGTTACGCCGCAGCGCACCTTCGAGGCGCTGCGCAGCGCGGCGCATCAGCGTGCGGCTGAGCTCTTGTCGTCGGCGCGCCGCGCCCGAGCGGTGGCCGTGGGGGCGGAGGCCGTGGCGGCAGCCGTCGATGCCGGCACTTCGGCGCTGGTCGTGGCGGCGACGGACGCACCCGCGGTGGTCCAGCGCGCCGGAATCGGGCGAGAGATCAGTCAGGGGCGCGGCTGTGCGTGGGGCACGCGAGCCAGCCTGGGTGCGCTACTGGGCGAAGTGAGGGTGGACATCGTCGCCGTACTCGAATCCGGGCTGGCTGACGAGCTGAAGTCCGTGATTCGCGCGGCGCATCTGTCCGTGCCGCAAATGAGTTCCAGGAAGGTCGGCGGCGACACTTCCACGGAGGTTCGATGAGCAGCAAGGTGCGTGTGTACGAGGTCGCGCGCGAGCTCGGCCTGCAAAACAAGGCCCTCGTGGCCTTGTTCCAGTCCGTCGGCGTGTCGGAGGTGCGCAACCACATGAGTGCTGTGGCACCCGAGGCGGTCGAGCGCGTCAAGCGACAGCTCGAGAAGCAGAAGGCCCAGAAGGTCGTCGAGGAACGAATTCGACCGACCGTCATCAAGCGCCGCGCTATCAAGAAGAAGGCCCCGCCGGTCGAGGCGGCACCTGCGCCGGAGCCGGTAGCTGCTGCTGCGCCTGCGCCCGTCGCAGCCCCGCCGGTGGCTGCGCCTGCACCGGCGCCCGCTCCCGCGAAGGCCCCACCGGTCGCGCCTCCCCTGGAGGCAGAAGCGCCAGTGGCGCCGGCCCCGGTGGCAGAAACTCCAGCGGTTCCCGCTCCAGCGGCGTCCGCTCCAGCGGCGGCGCCCCCGGTCGCTCCCCCTGCGGCGCCGACGCCCGCACCGGCGCCGCCATCCGCGCCGGCGGATGTGCCTGCGCCAGCCTCGTCACCGGTGGCGGCTGCGGCCCCACCGCCGCCCGCCGCCATTCCGGCCGAAGTCGAGTCGCCTCCACCGGTCGCAGCGGCACCGACGCCGGCCGAAGCAGCCGCACCTGCGGTGCCAGAGCCTCCGCCGGCGCCCGTGCAACCCGAGCCCGAGCCGCCACCGGCACCCGAGCCAGCGCCGCGGCGCCCTGCGCCCAAGACGGGTATCGACGTGTGGGAGGGACGTCCCGGCGTCCCCATGCCGCAGACACCGCGCGGTGCCCCCCAGCCGCGGCGACAGACCTTCGACGCGAAGGCGCCGACCGGAGTGGGAGGCCGCGGTCGCACGGGACCGATGATGGGAGGACGCATGCATCGCGGCATGCGTCATCGTGGCATCGGGTCTTTCTCCCAGAAGAAGGGTGGCGGACAGCCCGTCACGCAAGAGCGATCGGCCCACAAGAAGGTCATCAAGATCGAGGAATCGATCGGCCTGCAGGCGCTGGGCGCCAAGATTGGCGTCAAAGCACACGAGCTGCTGCGCACACTCGTCGGCTTGGGGCTGACCGGGGTTCACCTCAACACCACGCTCGACGCCGACACCGCCAAGCTCGTGGCCAACGAGTTTGGCTGGGAGGTTGAAGACGTTGCGGTGAGCGAAGAAGCTGCCATCGTCGCCGCCCAGGGTGCAGTGGCGGACGAAGAGTCCGACGAAGAGAAGACTCCCAGACCGCCAGTGGTCACGGTCATGGGTCACGTCGACCACGGCAAGACCAGTCTGCTCGACAAGATTCGCAAGACCAACGTGGTGGCGAGTGAGGCCGGTGGCATCACCCAGCACATTGGTGCGTACAGCGTCGAGACCAAATCCGGCAAGATCACGTTCCTCGACACCCCGGGGCACGAAGCCTTCACCGCCATGCGGGCCCGGGGCGCGCAGACGACGGACGTCGTCATTCTGGTGTGCGCTGGGGACGATGGCGTGATGCCGCAGACCGTCGAGGCCATCAACCATGCGCGCGCCGCCAAGGTGCCAATGGTGGTCGCCATCAACAAGTGTGACAAGCCCGATGCTCAGCCCGAGCGCGTGCGCCGCGAGCTCAGTGAGCATGGTGTCGTCTGTGAGGAGTGGGGCGGTGATACGCTGGTCAAGGAGATTTCGGCGATCACTGGTGATGGCATCAGCGAGCTGCTCGAACAGGTCGTGCTGCAAGCCGAAATGCTCGAACTTCGCGCCAACGCGGACAAGCCAGCGGTGGGGGTGGTGGTCGAGGCCCAGCTCGATCGTGGTCGTGGTCCGGTGGCCACCGTGCTGGTGACCGAAGGCACTCTCAAGCGTGGCGACGTGCTCCTGGCCGGGCACGGCTACGGCAAGATCCGAGCCATTTTGGACGACCGAGGCCGCAACACGCAGAAGGCCGGGCCGTCCACTCCGGTAGTGGTCATCGGGCTGAGTGACGTGCCGAGCGCTGGCGATCCGGTGCACGTGGTCCGGGATGTGAAGCACGCGCAGGAAATCGCACAGACGCGGAAGTCGAAGACCAAGACGCTCGTGTCGACCGGGCCCCGAGCAATGTCGTTCGACGACATCGTCAAGGCCATGGGCAATCAGGAGCAATTGGAGCTCAAGCTCATCATCAAAGCCGACGTCCAGGGTTCCGTAGAGGCGTTGGCTGACTCGCTTCAGCGCAAGAGCAGCGAGAAGGTCAAGCTCTCCGTGGTGAATGCGGCCGTGGGCGCTATCACCGAAGGCGACGTTAACCTGGCCGTCGCGGCCGGAGCCATCATCATCGGGTTCAATGTACGCCCCGCCGGGAAGGCGAGCGGCCTGGCCCAGAAAGAAGGCGTCGAGATCCGTCAGTACAGCGTCATCTACGACGTCATTGATGACGTGACCAAGGTGATGGAAGGGTTGCTGGCACCCAAGATGGTCGAGAAGGTCATCGGCCAGGCCGAGGTCCGGCAGGTGTTCAGGGTCAGCAAAGTCGGGACCATCGCTGGATGCATGGTGACCGAGGGTACCGTTCGTCGAAATTGCTCTGCTCGCCTGGTCCGCGACCACATCAAGGTGTGGGAAGGCAAGCTGAGCAGCCTGAAGCGCTTCAAGGACGATGCGCGCGAAGTCAAGGATGGCTTCGAGTGTGGCATCGGCCTCGAGAACTACAATGACCTCAAGGTCGGGGACGTCATCGAAGCCTACGAGCACGAGGAAGTGAAGCAGACCCTCAGCTGATTGCCTCGGCGCTCGAGCGCCCCCTGAGGTGAACCATGTTCGTTGGTGTTGCGCGTCACGTACTGCAGATACCGGGTTCCCGTTCACTCAAGGATCGCCGTCGAGTGGTGCGCAGCTACAAGGACCGCCTGCGGGCGAAACTGCCGGTGTCCGTTGCCGAGGTCGGGGACGTCGAGCGCTATCAGGTGGCCACCCTGGGACTTGCGGTGGTGGCGCACGAAGCCGCGTTCTGTGAAGAGATCCTCGCCCAGGCGGCACGTCTGGGGGGGGCTTTGCACGACGCCCTGTTGGCGGACACGGCAACGGAGATCGTGTCGTTCGGTCGTGGAGGCAAGGGCCTGCGGGGTGGGATTGAACAGCTCGTCCTCGAAGACGCCGAGACGGAAGATCTGGCTCGGTGCGGTGAGCCGGAGCCCCCGAGGGGAGGTTCACGATGACGGGTGATGGTCGACGCACTCGCCGCGTGGCCGAGGCGCTGCGCACACACCTGGCCGCGGCGCTCGGGCGGGAGGTCGCCGACCCGCGCCTGGCCAGCGTGGTGATCACTACCGTGACCGTTTCGGACGACCTGAGCATCGCGCGAATCGGCGTCCGACTGTTGGTGGGGGATGAGGATCCGGCGATGCGGCAAGCGATGGTCGATTCACTCGCGCGTGCCACGCATCGCCTGCGGCGGGTGGTCACCCCGCGACTCCGTCTGCGTCGTGCGCCCGAGTTGCGGTTCACCTACGATACCGGGCACGACGCGACGCGCCGGGTGGAAGAACTTCTCGACGAAATCCACAGCGCGCCCAGCGGCGAGGACGACTGACCTCCCCCACTGAAATCTGGGGCGTCGGGACAGTACGGGCCTCGTTGGCCGGCTCAGCGCTTGACGATGATGAGCTGAACGCGCCGATTCTTGGCTCGATTGGTGTCCGAGGTGTTCGGAACCAGCGGACGGTCTTGCCCATACCCCTTCGCGACCAAGCGTGATTCTTCGACGCCGTGATCCACCAGTGCCTGGCGGACGGCTTCTGCGCGCTCGCCACTCAGACGCTTGTTGTACGCCGGAGTGCCGGTGTTGTCCGTGTGGCCCTGGATCTCGAGCATTCGGATCTCGGGGCGCTTCTTGAGCACGTCGGCGGCCTCCTGAATCAGCGACATCGAGTCTGGGAGGATGTCGGCGGAGTCGTGCTGGAAGTGGACCTTCTTGCGCAACTTGAGCTCGCGATTGGTCACCACTACGTTGGGCTGTTCCGGCACGCGGTTGATGCTCAGAGTCG
>CAZSVU010000037.1:0-38298 GCA_964610275.1 uncultured Polyangiaceae bacterium
AGCCACCTCCTCAGGTCGCTCCAGGGTGTTTGAGTAGAGAAACTTCAGCGCTGCTGCGTGCACGTTGTACGTCGCTGGTTTCCACTTCCGGTCCTGCAGCATCTGTAGCAGGTAGTCGCGGATGTCGGTCCTACCCAGCTGCGCGGGCGGCTTCGCGTAGTGCCTGACGAACACCTCCGCGCACCGCAGGTAGGTGATCCGGGTGTTCTCACACAGACCTCGCAGCTTCAGGTCTTCCGCCATCTTCTGCTTCAACTTTCCCATGACTGATCTCCGGTGTTGCGACGCGTCTGACCACCAGGCGCGCGAATCACCGGGATCGCCCCGTCTCGCCGCGGCGTCTTCACTCACCTCATCGGACTGGAACTCCGCACAGATCACGCATCGTGTGCCGATGCTTCGGCTCGTACCGCATGAAGCCACGGCCGATGGGGAGCCGCTCAGGCGCTACGCTCCGCAGCCACCCATCTCCTGCCGCGTCAGCGGCTTCGTCCAACTCGCACTTCCTCGTGATTTCCTGAAATTGGCAAACGGCTTGCTCCGTGCGCCGCTCGCCCCAATCCCAGACTTGGGATAGAACAACATCCCAATGACGGTGCTTCTCGTGGAGGACACACGACGGCTAGCCGCATCGATTGAACGCGGGCTCGGCGAGGAAGGGTTTGAGGTAACGGCGGTGAGCCTGGGCGCGGAGGCCCTCGAGCGGTTGGACTCACGTCAAGTGGAGGCCGTGGTGCTGGACCTCGGGCTTCCAGACATCGACGGGCTCGAGGTGCTGACGCGGGCGCGCGCAGCAGGCCACCGAGTGCCGATCCTGGTGCTGACAGCCCGCGATGCGGTGTCCGAGCGAGTCCGGGCGCTCGACGCGGGAGCCGACGACTACCTCGTCAAACCCTTCGCCTTTGCCGAGTTGATCGCGCGACTCCATGCGCTGCTACGCAGGGCGGCGGCGCCGCGGTGGACGCCGCTGGCGGTCGGTGACCTGACGCTCGACCCCGGCGAGTTGAAGGCGCGCATCGATGGCAAAGAGGTTGCCTTGTCGCCGCGTGAGCGCGCCCTGCTCGAGCTGTTCCTGTCGCGTCCTGACGAGGTCCTCGATCGTCGCACGATTCTCCACGAAGCGTTCGCCTACGATTTTGACCCCGGAACGAACCTGATCGACGTCCACGTGGCACACCTGCGACGCAAGCTCGCTGCGAGCCGATCGGAAATCGAAACCGTGCGTGGCGCGGGGTACCGATTCTGCACGAGTAGGGCTCATGGCTGAGCGTGCGAAAACGCGGGGGCTGTCGCTCCGCACCCGGTTGATGTTGTCGATCTTGGTGTCCGCCCTGATATCGCTCCTGGCATTTGCAGCTACGGCGTACGTGGTGGTGTCCCTCGAGGAGCGGGACGACCTGTCTCCGGGAAGACCGCCAGAGACTCCGGCGGAGATCGCCACCGAAACCGCCGAGGAGATGCTCTTGGCCATGGCCCTCGCGACTCCGGTCGCACTGTTGCTGTCGCTAGGAGGAGCCATCTGGGTCAGCCGCCGCACGTTGGCACCGCTCGAGGCCGTCGTGCGTACGGCTGACGCGATGAGTGCCCACGACCTGCACCGCCGTCTCGACCTGCCCTCCGGAGATCCGGAGCTGGCCGCGCTGGTGGCGGCGCTCAACGAGCTTTTTGAACGGCTGGAGTTGGGGGTTGGCGCGCTGGAGCGACATGCGGTCGAAGCTTCGCACGAGCTGCGTACGCCCCTGGCCGTGCTCGCCACGGAGCTCGAGGTGGCCCTGCGCCACGAACGCAGCCCTGCCCAGTGGCAACAGGTAGCCGAGAGCGCCCTGGATGAGGTTCGTCGGCTCACACGGATCGTCGAAGCGCTACTCGCGCTGGCCCGTCTCGACGCGCTACCTCTGAGCGGTGGCGCCGCGTTCGACCTCCACGAAGCAGTCGCGAACGCGCTGGAGCTCATCGGTCCACAGGCCGCAACTGCTCGAATCTCGATATCGGTCGACACCAACGACCGAGCCCCACTCGCCGTGCGTGGCAACGCCGACGCCTTCGCGATCGCGCTGGAGAGCGTGCTCGCCAACGCTGTCCGCTACACGCCCGCGGGTGGAACGGTGCAGGTGTCGATCGCGCTGGGCCCGGAGGGCGAAGTCGACGTTCAAGTAGATGACTCGGGGCCTGGAGTGTCCGACGCAGAACGGGAGGCCATCTTCGAGCCCTTCGGACGGGGCGCAGCGGGGCGCGCAGCTGACCAGCGCGATGGCGCCAAGACGGCCGGGCTCGGCCTGGGCTTGGCCATGGTGCGTCGGGTGGCGGAGCGGCACGGAGGGACCGTCACCATCGACACCTCGCCACTTGGCGGTGCGCGTTTCACTCTGCGGCTTCCAGCGGCTCCATCCTGACCTTGCCGCCACCCTCGCGGCCGCCGAACCGGTGAAGGAGCGCGGCCAGCGATGGCACCACGAAGAGTGTGACCAACGTCGAGAGCACCAGCCCGCCGACGGTGGCGACCGCCAGCGGACGCTGAATTTCCGCACCCGCCCCGGGATTGACCGCGAGGGGCAACAGTCCTGCAATGGTAGCGCCGGTCGTCATGAGTATGGGACGCAGCCGCCGCACACCGCCGCGCGCCAGCGCCTCACTGAGATCCACGCCAGCCTGCTGTTCCTGCTGCGCGTGCTCGAGCAACAGGATGCCGTTCTTGACCACCAATCCCGCGAGCAACACGCACCCCATGAGTGACGACGCGTTCAGGGGGATGCCCACGACCGCTAGCGTTAAAAGCGCGCCCACCAGCGACAAGGGCGCCCCGATCACCACGACCAACGCCAGTCGCAGCGTGCCCAGCTGCACCAGCAGTATCCCCAGCACCAGCGCGATGCCGATTCCGAACACACCGGCAAGCTGCAGCTGGGTCTCGTGGGCAGCTTGGCCTTGGCCTCCCAGCTCGTAGCGGTAGCCGGCGGGCATCTCCAGGCCATGCAGACGTTGTCGCACGTCCTGTTCAGCTGCACCCAGGTCATTGCCTCGCACGGCGGCAGTCAGGATCACGACCGGTGTCAGGTTCTCGCGCAACAGCTCGGACGGCTCGCGCGGTCGCGACCAGCGCACCACGTCCCCGACCCTCACCGCCGACGGTCCGTAGGCCAGCGGAGCCGCCGAAAGCGATTCCGGATCGAAGCGTACCGCGTCGGGGAAGCGCACGCGCACGCCAATGGTTCGGCTAGGTAGGCGCACCTGGGACACCACCCGCCCCTGCATCGCTACCGAGAGGTCCTGCGCAACGGTTGCGGGCGTAGTCCCCAGACCAGCCGCGACGTTCCGGCGCACCTCGGCTCGCAGCTCCGGCACTTGCCCCTCCACACCATTGAAGAGATCGGTGAGCGTCGGCGCGTCTTCGAGCAGCTGGCCTGCGCGCCGCGCAATGTCGTCGAGGACGTGCGGATCGGCACCAAAGAATCGCACCTCAATGGGGTGGGGGTTACCGGCCAGGTCGTCGAGCACGTCTTGCAGGACCTGGACGAACTCCACCCGCGCTTCGGGCACCTCTGCTTCCGCCCGTCTGCGGACCTGGTCGATCACGTCGTCCACCGAGGTCCGCCGGTTGCGCGGCACCAATCGGACCATGATGTCGCCGCGGTTTTGGACCGTGGCGGCCGCCGGTCCCATCTCGGCGCCGGTCCGCCTGGTGAAGGCTTCGACCGCCGGCGTGGTCTCGAGGATGTGGTCAATGCGCCGCGCAACGTGGTCGGTCTCTTCCAGGGACGCGCCCGCGGGTAAGAAGAAGTCGAGGACGAAAGCCCCTTCGTCCATCGACGGCAGGAATCCGGTCGCCGTGTAGCGCCACGCCACTGCCCCGAGCGCCACCATCAGGATGACGGCCGCTACGCCGTAGCGTGGCTTTCGGACCATGTTCCCGATGAGCCGCCCGTACGCTGCCGACACTCGCCGCCGCGGCGCCGCGCCGCCGCCGTGCCCCCTCGGTCGCCCTTTCAGCAGTCGCGCGGCCAGCAGCGGCACCACGGTTACCGAAACCACCAGTGACAAGAGCACCGCGATGGTCAGCGTGGCCGCAAGCGAGCTGAAGAACGTCCCCACCACACCGGAAAGCAGCGCGAGCGGAGCGAACACCACTACCGTCGTCAGCGTCGTCCCCACGACGGCCGCAAACAGATCTTGCGTGCCGGTCACCGCGGCACGCCGGGGAGGCTCTCCTTCCTCCACACGGTGCACGATGGCCTCGACGATCACGATGGCGTCATCCACCACCAGCCCGATGGCCACTGCCAATCCACCCAGCGACATCAGATTCAGCGTCAACCCGAACGAGTGCATCAGCCCGAACGTCGCCAGGAGCGTGACGGGCACCGCCACGGCCGCCACCAGCCCCGAGCGCAGGTCGCGAAGCGACAGGCCGAGGACGATCATGGCGAGCAACGCGCCAAACATGATCGCATCGCGCACGCCATGGATGGACTCGTTCACGAGCTCGGCCTGGTCATACACCGGAGCAACGCTCACACCTTCTGGGATCGCACCGCTGGACTTCAAGCCCACGATGGCCTCGTTGATCCCAGCGGCCACGTCGGGCACGCTGGCACCCACTGCGCGCGAGGCAGCCACCGCGACGGCGTTGCCACCGGTTCCCGCGACCACCACCGTCCGATCCGCCGCCCCTTCGGACACGTCGGCCACGGTCGACAAGGGCAGCACGCCCCCAGGCCCACGCGCGATGGGCAGCGCGGCGATGGTCTCTGCCGTGGCCGGCTGGTCATGGACGACTACCGTGAGCACCTGATGCTGCTCGTAGGCGCGGCCCGTCGCCTCCACCAATGCCTGTTGCGACAACCGATCGGCTACGTCACTGGGTGTCAGATGGGCAGCGGCCAGCGCTTCGGGCCGGAGCACCACTTCGAACTCGCGCACTTCACCGCCGAGCACGTCCACGCGACCCACCCCGTCCACCCGCGTGAGGGCAGGACGGAGCACGAGGACGGCAAAATCGCGAAGTGCACGTGCGTCGGTGGGGCCGGTGACATTGAACGTGATGATCGGCAGCGCGGTGGGGGTCACGCGCTCAATCTCGACGCTGGTCTCACGCGGGAGGTCCGCGCGCACCTGGCTCACCTGCGCCTCGCACAGCTGCAGCGCGCGGTGCATGTCAGTGCCGGGAACGAAGTTGACCGAGAGCTCGACGGCGCCGCGAATGGTACGGGAGCGCAGCCGCCGCACGCCAGGCACCGTGGCGAGTACCTCCTCGAGCGGTCTCGTGGCGGCCGTCTCAACCAAGCCTGGGGGTAGGTCGCCGACTCTGGCCACCACCGCCACGCGCGGAAAGTCCACGTCGGGGTAGATCCCGCTCGGCAGCCGAAACAATGCCAGTGCGCCATAGCCCAGTAGGGCCAGGGTCACCAACGCCACGAGCGTGCCGCGTCCTCCGAGCAGCCGGACCACGTTCACGGGGCGGGCTCCCCGCGCTTGCTCGGTTTCTGCGGGGCGACGGGTGTGCCGTCCTCGAGACCGAGCACTCGGTCCACTATCACGGGCGTGCCCACGGATAGCCCGCGGGTGATTTCCACCCCAGCGGCGCTGCGCGCACCGACCGTCACGTCCTTCGCCGAGGCGATGGTTCCCCCCTCGTATTGTGCACACACCACGACCTGGTCCTGGCCGTCCTGCGATCGGCGCAGCGCGGAAGGAGGCACCACCAGCGCCAGGCGCTCGCCGACGGCAACGGTCGCCTTCCCGCCCATGCCGATGCGCAATCGGGTCAGCAATGCCGCCGCGGGTGACAGCTCGATGCGTACCCGGCCGAGGGACGTGGTGGGGTCCACGGTTGGAGCGATGCGCGCGACCTTGCCGTCCACGGTTCGCTCGGGAAGAGCGTCGAGGCGGACCTCCACGACCGCACCCTCGTCCACGCGCACCAGATCGGTGCTCGCCACGTCACAGGAGAGCTCGAGCGCCGCTGTGTTTGCTACCTCCACGACGGGTGTGGCCGGCGTTCCATCCACCAACTCTCCGGTTCCTCGCAACACCTTCACGACGGTGCCTGCTATGGGCGCGCGCACCCGCGCCCACGCCGACTGCTTGGCCGCGAGGTGCTGCTGGGCCTTCGCGGCGGTCACTTCAGCCTTGGCGGAGGCCGCTCGCGCTTCAGCGTCTTCCACGGAACGACGCGCAGCGATGCCCTCGTCGGATAGCCGGTGCTCGCGCTCTACCGCTTGCTGCGCGTTCTCGAGCGCCGCCCGGGCCGAGTCCAGCGATGCGGCCGCCTTCTCCCGTTCGGATGCCAGCGATGGGTTCTCCACCTCCGCCAGGGGATCGCCGGCTGCGACCGTGTCGCCTTCCACGACGTGCATGGAGACGATACGCCCGGGCACCGCGGACGATACGACGGCGTCCTCGTTCGGTCGTGCCGACAACCTACCTCGAAGGTGCACCTGGGTGTGTATCTTGCGTTTGGCCGCACGCTCGCAGCGAACGGGCGTGGGTGCCGGCGGGCTCGTAGGTTCGTCGGATGACGACCGGCAGCCGAGCTCGAGCGCTGCGAGCCCGAGCGCCAGAGCAAACGTCCAGCTCGGCGCCTGCCGGGACCCGCTGCTCACCATGCACCTCCGGCTACCTGCTTCAGGTCGGCCAACGCCGTGGCGGCCGTCAGCCGAGCGTCCACCCACTCGCGTTGAACATCGGCCAGCGACCTTTGTGCGTCCAGCACCGAGATGAGGCCACCCTGACCATCCTGGTAGGCCACCTCCGCCAAACGGGCCGCTTCCTCTGCCGCTGGGACCACGTCGCGGGCAAAGCCTTGCGCCTGCCCCTGTGCGGCCTGGCATCGCAGGTAAGCCGCCACCAGCGCGCCGCGTGCTCTGGCCAGGAGAGACACGCGGTCCGCTTGGGCCGCGGAGCGCTCGGCCGACGCGGTGTCGAGTGTGGCCGAACGCCGGCCGAACAGGGGCACGTCCAGGTTCAGCGTGACGCGCACGTCGGGACCCGGGAGCGTGGGATCGAAGAACTCGGCTTCTGTGCCCAACGACAGCTCTGGCCACCGCTCCCGCGACGCAGCGACAACTCGCGCAGCTGCCGACGCCACCTCTGCATTGGCCGCGGCAATCGCTGGATGGGCACGGAGGCGCGCAGTCAGCGACCCGAGCAACGGCATCTTGGCAAACCGTGTCGGCAACTCACCCTTAGCCCGCAGCGGCACCACGGGATCCCATCCGAGCAACGCAGCGAGCCCCGCCGAGGCGGCATCAGTCTGCGCCCGCTCAGCCCTGGCCTCCGCCGCGGCCCGCGCGCGAGCCGCATCTGCCTGTACGGTGTCCCTGCGTGGCACATCCCCCGCCTCGAACCTCCGGTGCGCCACCTCTGCCAGCCGCGCAGCCCGTGTTGCCTGGCTCGCTGCCAGCTCCGCCCGCCCCTGGTGGTGGCAGAGCTCGTACCACGCGACGCTCACGTCGTGGCGGAGGTTGAGGTCCACCGCGGTGGCCCGCGCCTGTGCCACCGCACGCTCTGCCCGCGCCACGTCCCGCGCCGCCGATGGCCGACCGAAGACGGGAAGCGGCACCTGCACTCCAGCAATGAGTCTGGCCTGCAGCCGGCTAGTCCCGAGCGTCACCGTCGTCGGTGGAATCCCCCCAGCGCTCTCAACGGCTTTCGTGGCCACCTGGGCACGAGCCTCCGCCGCTACCTGCTCGGGCGCTTGCCCGGCCGCGGCGAGTGCCTCATCGAGAGAAACTGCGCGAGGTGCGGACACTTGGGCGATTGCCAAGGCGGGATGACCGAGGGCAAGCAGCGCCACCAGCATGGACACAAAAGTCTTCACTCACCTGGCATTCTGCGCATCCTTTCCCTCTTTGGCTCATTAAGAGATCATGAAAGGTGACGCCACGCGATGCGCGTGCCGGCTGTGCTGAGGAACCACGGCTATTCCTCGGCCGCATCCAGTCGTTTCAGCAGCTCCCTGGCGCGCTGACGCACCGCCGGACGATCGCTCGACAAGGCCTGCTCGAGCGCGGCGCGCGCTTGGACCGGATTGCCCTGCAGCAGGTGCGACTCACCCACCAGCAAGGCAGCGTTGGGAGCGTGCCAGGCCTTGGGGTTGGCGCTCATGAGCGCCTGGGCGCGGGAGCGTGCCGCGTTCCACTCGCCGCTGAGCTGGTGGGCTCTGGCACTCCAGTACAGAAGATCCGCTCGGCGCCCGGAATCGATGCCCGGCGCCTGGCTCAAGGCGTCAAACGATCGTGCCGCTTCTCGGTAGCGTCCGGACTTGAACTGGCTCCAGGCACGTCGGAACGCCGCATCACGATGCAGCTGTGTTGAGTGTGCCTCCAGCGCTGCGCTAGTTCGCGTCGTTTGCGGACCGCGGGCGTGGGCCGCCGGAAGTTGCGCCGCGTGCGGGCCTCTCGGTCCATCCGTGGCTCCGCGCTGATCCGGCGAGCTCGTTGCCGTCCTCGTGTCAACCGACTGGTGTTTGGCGCTGGCGGCTTGCTGCTCACCCGGTCGGCTCCACACGGCGCCAGCCCGAAGCTCGGCGACGACGCGCCCTTGGACGCGTACTACGACCTCGCCCGAGCGCACGCGCACGAACTCCAAGCCGCGCTCCGTTGCCGTAACCTCGAATTCGGTCCCGCGGACTTCCACCTCGTCACCGGCAGCCCACACCCGGTAGCGTTGACCGGCGCTCAGACGCGGAACCGAGAACTGTGCCGTCCCCGTCCGGAGCACGAAGACCGCATCTAATCCCGACCGCAGGGGCTCACCCACGGCATCAGGCGCCAAGCTCACGGAAGCGCGCATCTCCGGCTCGTCCTCGTACCAGCCGAGCCAAGCCGAGCCGGCCAGCAAGGCCAATGCAGTCACGACCGCCGCAGCCAGCGCCAAGCGCATGAGCCATGTCCGCCGGTCACGCATCGGTTCTGAGCGGCGTCCGTGACGTGCGCGCGCCTCGGCCACGACGGCAAATCGCACCGCCGCGGCCCGCCGGGGGTCGAGGGGCACCTCTGTAGGGTCTGGGAAGAACTCTGGTGTTCGCATCAGATCCGAAAGCAAGCGCGTGCACTCAGGGCAACGCTCGACATGCCGCTCCAACGCCTCCGACAAAGGCTCCCGCATGCCGGCTCGCGCCCACGCGTCCAGCGCCTTCAGCTCGCGACAAGCGCGGCTCATGGCTCTATCCTCCCCACTGCCGCGAGAATCGCTTTGCGAGCTTCGGAAACCCGCTTCCAGATCGCCGTCTCGGTGCTGCCGAGTGCCACGGCCGCTTCCTTCGCGCTCAGGCCCTCGAGCGCACACAACACGAATGCGACTCGTCGATCCACGCTCAGCCCGTCCAGTACCCGACGCGCCAGCTCGATCTGCCGTCGCGCACCGACGCGCGCATCCGGAGCCGAGGGCCCGCCACCGTCGGGCTCCAGCTGCAGCGCCACTCTGAGTCGCTGCTGCCGCGTGGTGCTGCGCAGTTGGTTCCGCGCCACGTTGGCTGCGATGGCGAGGATCCAAGTCTTGACCGAAGCGCGGCCGTCGTAGTGCGCTCGCCCTCGCGACACCTCGAAAAAGGTCGTCTGCAGGGAATCCTCGATGTCTTCCTGACTCTGCAGCAAGCGTCCCAGGAACCGAACGATGGCCGAATGGAAGCGGTCGAACAGCTCGGCCACCGCCGCCGGATCACCACTCGAGCAGGCAGCCGCCACCGCTTCGTCCGAAAGAGGCTCCGGCGCAGGCGCAGGCTGGCGCAGCGGGATCACATTGGCTTTCACGACCGACCCCTCCCCGAGACTCGGTTCATATGCCACTTCCGAAGCGATATGCCAGCCCCACCCGAGCGCTACCGAAAAGTGAGGGGTGCGCCGCCGGCATCGGCGTGCCGTCCGCAGTCATGCTGTCGCGGTCGTCGGCTTCGTCGCCTTCGAGTCCCACGACTGCCTCGAGCCCCAATCCACCCGTGAGCGCTAGGCTGCTGCCAACGTCCACCGCTGCCATGACCAGGAACTCCGCCAGCGCCGCCCCCTCGTCGTCGGTCGTGGTGACGCCCTCATCGCGATGCTGCGCGACTGCGCTCACCAGGCCCACGCCGAGTCCGGCTCCCACGCTGACACCAGACCCGACATCCCACATCGAGCCAACGCGCACCGACGCCCAGAGGAGTCGGCGCTGCACGTCATCGCCCGCTGCAGAGTCGTCATCGAAGAAGGGATCGACTGCACCGCCCAGCCCGGCACCCACGCAGAACGGTCCACCGATGAACAACTGTGCCCCGAGCTCTCCTCCGCCCCAAGCCGAGCGATCGTCGGCGAGGGCCGTGGTGAGGGACAGTCCGATGCTGCCGGCACGCCACGCGGGCGGAGGCGGGGATGTGTCGGTGTGACCAGTGTCTGTGGCCGTATCGCGGTAGTCTGCCTCGGTGCGGGCGGGTCTCGATCGGGGCGCACTCGGGAGCGGTTCATCTGCAGCAGATGCCGGGGCGTCGCGCGCGTCCGGCTCGGTCGGCTGGGCTTGCTCGGAGACCGAGGGCAACAGCCAGCTTTCCAGCCAGGCCGCGGCGTCGGCGATGGACTCGACCTCACGCTCCACGTGGTCCTCCCCGAGTTGTACGGACAACGTCCACCCCGACCCGGACGCTCGCAGTTCCACGACCGCCCGGTGACACGCGTCCGCAGCGTCCCGACCCAGCGCGCCGGCCTCCAGCGCTCGACGGAGCTCCAGAGAGCCTCGCTCGTCGCCCTGGATCGAGAGCGCGGAGGCGCAGCTCGGCTCGACGGCCTGAGCCGCTGGCGTCGACAGCGCCGCAGCCACGCCTGCCAGAGTGGCAATGGCCGCCCTGGCACGCGCATGGCTCGAGAGGGAGGCGATGCTCACGTTTCGGGCCCATGCCACGGCCACCGCCGTGCGGCCATCTGAGCGACCGGGCTACGCTCGCAGGAGGCCGCGATTCGGCACACCTGAAGGCGGTGCCCGGCTCCTTCGTTTCCGGTCTTGCCTGCACGACCACGTTGCACGGTCCTTGCACCAGTAGTAGTCGCGAGCGCGTGATTCCTGAGCCCCACGTGTGCTGCTTGGCCGTGAGGCCGAGGACGAAATTGCGTGGACTATGCGGCGACTAGGGACGGCTGGTTGGTCAGCATGCCGAGCATGAGCATGAGCTCTGGCAGTCCACCGACGGGGTCGACTGGCCATCGCAGCTGGCGGTGCAGGCGCCATCGCCGCAGTGCACGGTTATTCCCTGACAAGGGCTGCCGTCGGCTCCACACTGCACGCTGCACGACCCATCCGTGCAGTTCAGATCCAGGTCGCCGCACGCGTCGGTTCCTCCATCGCACACCAGAGAGCACGAGTACGAATCCGGGCAGTTCACCGTTCCCGTGTCGCAGGAATCCACCCCGTTGCACGTGATCTCGCAGGCGTAGTCCGACGGGCAGTCGATGGTCGCACTGTCGCAGGCCGCTTCGCCCGTGCAGTCGATCGCGCAGACGTTGCCGGGCAAACACCCACCGGTGCAGGCCGCCGGGCAGCTGGAGCTGCCAGGTGGGTTCGGCTCAGGCCCGCAGAGCCCCGCAGAGGTTCCCCCGAGCGCGCTCGATGAGCCTCCGGACGAGCTGGATGAGCCCCCCGAGGAGCTGGAAGAACCGCCGGAGGCCGTGCTTCCCGCAGCGCCGCCTTCGTCTCCTCCGCTGGTGTCGCTGGACCCGCAGCCCACACCTCCGAGAAGCACCAACGACCCTGTCGCTGCCAACCAAGAAAGAAATCGATCACCCCACATGAGACTGCCCTCCAGCCAGAATCTGCCTCCTCAGTGACGCGCGGAGCCGTCACGGCTCGCGCACCTCACCAGCCCATTATTCACCTGCTCGATGGAATCCTGACGTCGTGGTCAATTCCGGCCGGAACGCCGGCGAGCCGACCCCTCGCAGCTCCCGGAGCGACTCTGAGCGCAAGGATTTGCGAATAGTTCTGGCCAGTTCAGTGCCTGCATATCCCGTGGCCGCTGGCCACCGCTCAGGACTCTGCCGGAGTGGACAACAAGAGGAGTGAGCCTTGTGCCTGGCTGAGGCGGCTGGGGAGACGAACGCCGCGGTACCCGGCACCTTTCGGTTGAGGAGAAGAACCATGCGAGCAACGAGAAGCCTGATGATTCCGTTTGCGGTGGCTTTGCTTTCGGGATGCGGGGAAAGCGGCCGACTAAACGTCGACGGGAAGATTGCCCAGACCACGCAAGCCCAGACTTCCGTGAATGGAGCGAACCTGGAAGTCGGCGATGGCACTCTCGTCATCGAAAGCGCAACGGTGCGTGTGTCCGAAATCGAGTTCGAGGGCGGGAGCGAGGAACACGAACGGGAAGCTGAGCTCGGCTCCGCCCAGATCCCTCTCGCCTTGGACGGCGGTCCAACGACGGTTGCCGCCGACTCCGTCGAAGCCGGCAGGTACCACACGCTGGGACTCGAGCTTCGCAGTGGGGGCGAATCGATCAGAGTGACCGGCACCTACGGTGGAAGCCCATTCACGTTCACCAGTGGGATCCATCCTGAGCTCGAGTTCCGGCTCGACCCCAAAGTCGACGTTCCTCCCGATGGAGAGGCCACCGTGGAGGTGGTGTTCGACCTGGCGGCGTGGTTCACCGACGCTGGCGGCGCCGTGCTCGACCCGAGCGACTCCTCCAACCAGCGCACCATCGAAAGCCGCATTCTGGCCTCGATGGCTGCGCATGCTGCCGTCGAACAAGGGGAGGATGACTAGTCGCCCCCGAGCACCGCTCGGGGGCCAGCAGACAGAGTAGTCGAGTAGCTGAGCTATCCCGCTTCCTTGCCTTTCCCACAGTACTCCCAGCATGCATGCCGAGATTGCGTTCGTAGCAGCCAGCTTCGCTCTCTGCGCCTGCACCTCGTCCAACGACTCGGGTTTGGACTCATCGGGTGCAGGTGGCGCGGAAACGGATGCGACCGTCCCGCCTGAGGTGCCCACGGTCGAGGACTGGATTCTGGACGCGTGCGGGTTCGCCGATCCCACCGTCGCGTACGTTGACGTCAGCAAGCGCAGGGACACGTTCCACGCTGGTGTGTTCTCCCGCATCGAAGGTGAGTTCCACGATGGTCTGCAACCGTCCTTCTACGGGGTGACACTGGAGGAAGGCAGCTGCCGCCACTACGAGGTACAGCTCGGCTTCTGCGACCCGGCCTGCACCGGTGGAGACATCTGTACCGCCGATGACCAATGCACGCCCTACCCCGCGTCCATCTCCGCAGGAACGCTACGGATCACGGGTGTGGGGGACCCGATCGACATCCAGCCCGAGGATTGGAGCGCAGGGACGTACGTGGGCCCGGCGGGCCTGCCTGCGGAGCTCTTCGACGCCGCGGACCAGATCGGTGCGGCCTGGTCGGGTGATGCGTTTCCCTCGCTGTCGTTGGGAGCAGTCGGGGTGGCCACCCTGGATCCGAACTTGACCGCCGATGGTCTAGAGATGACCGACGGAGTGGATACCGAGATCACTTGGACGCCTGGACCGGATCCGGATGCGTGCGTGCAGGTCGTGATCAACGGGGCCAACGCCCGTCACGGCGCGCCGCTCGACGACTTCATCTGGTGCGAGGGACCGGATTCGGGCACCCTGACCATTCCCGCGTCCATGTTGGACTCGTTCCCCTATGGCCAGACGCCGGAGGTCACCGAGGGCTACGACTGGCCCCACTCCGAGCTCACACGATACACGCGACACTCGGCCGACACGGAGTTCGGCCGAGTGGAGCTGGTGGTTCGCAGCACGACCTATTTTCAGCCGAGCCACCTCCAGTAGTGGCAACGTCCACAGAAAGGAGCACGCATGCAGATCCTGATCACGCCGGCCCGAAATCGCTGCGGCCTGGCAGCGGCCGTGCTGCTGGCCGTCGCCCTTTGTATCATCACCCTCGGCTGCAGCGGATCATCGGGTGGTGGTAGCGGCGACGACGACGACGATGACGACGACGGACCCCCCGCCAACGTGGAGGGGTCCGTGTGCGACCCTGCCAACGGGGGATTCTCGCTCACCATAGACAACCCCTACCTGCCGTTCGAGGTGGGCATGGTGCACGTGCTGGAGGGAATGGAGGCGGGTGAGAGCCAATCCCGCTTCCAGGTCGAAGTACTGGACGAGACCATGACCGTGGCCGGGGTCGAAACCCAGGTGGTTCAGAAGACCTCCTGGGACAACGAGGTGCTGGTCGGCATCGAGCGACAGTACTTGGTCCAAGCGGAAGATGGCACCGTGTGCTGCTTCGGTCAGTCCGAGGACCTGTACGAGAACGACGCGGTGGTCGGCACCGAGAGCTGGCAGGTGGGCGACAATGGCGCCCAGGCCGTCGTCTTCATGCCCGCCGATCCGCAAGTGGGCATGGTCTTCGAAATGTTCCACGACAACGAAGACGTGGAGACGGGGGAGATCACCCACGTGGGCGAAAGCACGACCACGCCCGCCGGGACCTTCGACGATACCATCACCGTCCTGGAGGAAGGACCGAGCATCAAGAAGTACGCCGCTGGTATCGGCGAGATCTATGACGACGGTATCGAACTCATCTCGTACTGAACGCGCCTGGTCGCGCTGATTCCTTGGAGGAGTTGAGATGACAAGAAAGACTGGAACTTGCTTGAGCGTGTGGATCGGGGCCGCGATCCTGGCAGCAACGGCGAGCTGTGGCTCGGACTCGAGCACGGGCGGCGGAACCGCGGGCGAAGCCGGGGCGTCCATGGGCACCGGCGGTAGACCGAGCAGCGGAGGCGGTACCGCAAGCGGGGGCCGGACGTCCGCCGGGGGAAACACTTCAAATGCCGGCAGCACGGCGGCCGGTGGCGACACCTCCAGTGGAGGCAGCAGCGCCACTGCCGGCAGCACGGCAGCCGGCGGCGACACCTCCAGTGGCGGCTCCGCTACTGCTGGCAGCACGGCTACTGGAGGCAGCGACGCAAGCGGAGGGGCGTCCGCCGGAGGGGAGACCGCGACCGGCGGCGCGACGTCCACCGGTGGAGCAACGAGCGCCGGCGCTGCCGGCACTGCAGGCGGCGGCGGGAGCGCCGGCACAGCTGGGCAGCCTGGCAGCGGCGGGGCAGCGGGTTCGCCGGGGGGCGGGGGCGCAGCGGGTCAGCCTGGCGGCGGCGGGGCAGCGGGCTCGCCCGAGAGCGGGGGCGCAGCTGGCCAACCCGGCACCGGGGGCGCTTCGGCAGGAGGGGCCTGTGGCGCGGTGGCTGATCCGCCTGGCGCGACGACCTGCCCCTCTGTCTGTAGTGACTGTCAGCCCGGCAACGTGTGCGTCATCGACTGCACCGGCGAGGCTGCCTGCGACGGCGCCACCATCGACTGTCCGCCGGACTATGCGTGCGAAGTGCATTGCGATGGCGTGGACGCGTGTGACACCGGAACCGTCAACTGTCCGACGCAATACGCCTGCTTCCTCGTTTGCGATGGCGGCACCGACGCGTGCGGCGACCTCGACTTCAACTGCGGCGACGGACCCTGCGCTCTCACCTGCGGGGCGACGGGTCGACCATGCCAGGGGATGAACGTCAACTGCGGCGCTGGCGCCTGCTCAGCCACCTGTGACGGCACCTCGACTCCAACGGTGGATTGCTCCGATTCCTGTCAGTGCATAGAGTGCTGAACGGGCGGCGTGACGGTCGTTCAGACGAACGGCACTCGCAGACATGCGGTCGAGGTCCTGGCGGAGACCAGGGAGGTCTGGGGAGTCACCGCCACCGTGGTTCGTGACACCGTGTACGTGGACGGCGAGATGACCGAGGACACGTGGGACTGGTACGGGCAGGATGCAGACGGAAACGTCTGGTACCTGGGTGAAGACACCGCCGAGTACGAGAACGGTGAGGTCGTCAGCACTGCAGGGGCCTGGGAGTCGGGGGTCGACGGAGCGTTGCCCGGCTACACCATGCTGGCGAACCCGGCTGTCGGGGAGTCGTATCGGCAGGAGTACCTCGCCGGTGAGGCCGAGGACCTAGCGGAAGTCGTCGAGCTCGACGTGTCGGTCACGGTTCCGGCAGGCAGCTTCACCGGATGCGTGAAGACGCGCGAGGTGTCGGTGATCGACCGCTCGTACGAGGAGTTCAAGTACGCGTGCCCCGGAATCGGCGTCGCGCTCGAGGAGGAGGAGGACACGCGGGTCGAGCTCATCGAGTACACCGGTCTCACGCCACAGTAGTCCGTTCGCCGAGGCTTCGGTCAGCTGCGCGCTGGACGAAGTGCGCAGGACCGCCTGACTCGGCGCCGGGTCATTTCGCGCATTCCGGAGCACTCTGGCACGCTCTAGGCCAGGCGGCAGGATCCACCTCGAGGGAGGATCTCATGACCGGGCACTCTCGGTCCGGACGTTCGGCAACCACCGGTGCACTGACGAGACCCGACGGTACAACAGCGCCGCATAGCGTTTGTACCCGGTCGACGGGATCCCTGACTCGATCCCGGACTTTCGCCATCGCGGAGCCGGCAATGCATCACCGCCCTCTGGAGGGTGCGGTCACGGCGAGTCGGGCCCACAACTTCTGAATGCGACCATCCGGCTGACCGCAGGAACGGCAGCGCTGAGGCACAGCAAAATGGGGCTCCCGAACCGCTCAGGAATCGCGCGTGCTGGGTACTCACTCTCAGAACGCGGGCCGAACGGATCCGGCTCCGCTGGACTTCCAGGGGCCCGCGGAAGACGTGGACCGACTCAATCTTGAGCGCTTCCTCCTCAGCTCGATTTTCGTCCGCGAATACCCCGCGGTCTCTCTGGAGGTCTCTCACATCGAAGCTCAACGCTGGAGCCGCAGCCTCCGGGTGGACTCGTGACGGTGGTGGGGACCTCGACCAGTATGAATTCCCGCCGCGCCCTCGCGGCCATGTTTCTACTCGGCGCGGCGACGCTCCTCTTCGAAGTGCTCCTGGCGCGGTTGTTGGCGATAGCCCTATTTGCCAACTTGGCATTTGCTGCCATCGCTATCGCGCTGCTCGGATTCGCCCTCGGGGGCTGGCTGGCAAGTCGAGACGAGAGGCTCGATGAGCCCACGCGCCGGCGCAGGATCCGGTTCGCTGCGTTGGTGGCCTCGGGAGCCTCTCTCGCCGCCTGTCTCGTACTCGTCTTCGTACCGTTGGTTCCCGCGGAGGTCTTCCGCAATGGCCAGGAGGTAACTACCTGGAGCACACGCTGGCGGGCGGTGCAGTACGACCCCCTCCAGCTCAACTGGGTGGCCATCCTGCTCGCGACCGTTCTGCAAGCGCTACCCTTCGCTAGCGCCGCGTATGCGCAGGGCCTGCTGCTCGCGAGCACGCCTGAACGGTCGGGGCGGTTGTACGCGGCGGAGTTGACGGGGGCCTGTCTGGGCGCGTGGTCCTCCCTGGCCCTGCTACCGCGCTTCGGTGCCGAGAACTCGATCGGCGTCTCAATGCTGTTCTCTGTCGCGGCGGCCTGTGCGGTGCCAGGTCGGTGGCCACGCCGACGAGGAGCACTCGCTCTGCTGTTCTCCCTGGTCGCGGTTGCGGTCCTGGCTCTGCGTCCCCTCTCGATCCGGCATGCGGCAGGGTTCTCCGAGGCACGTGTGCTCGATACGGCGTGGACGTCAATGGCACGAGTCAGCTTGTTCGACTGGAAGGCCGACGTCATGCCAGGGAATCGAGACGAGCCGAGCCGACGGATCCGCCCCGAGACGACGATGCTGCTGGTGGACAACGCCAGCCGGACCCGCGTGGCACGTCTGGGCGACACCCGATTCGCGAACAACCTCGACCGCATCCCCCTCAGCTTGCGCCCAAGCGGTGACGTGCTGATCATTGGCGCTGGCGGCGGTCTGGAGATCAGCGACGCGATCGCGACGGCCCTCCCTTCCGGACGGAAACGGATCGACGCGGTTGAGGTGGCCGCAGGGATCCCCACACTGATGTGGCGTCACTTCGGTCGCGATCCCGACTTCATACTGTCGCACCCCTCTGTTGCCTACCATGTGGCGGATGGACGTTCCTTCGTCGAGCTGAGTCGCGAACGGTGGGCCGTGATTCAGATGAAAGAGGTCAACTTCCATTCCTTCGCAGGTCAGGTCGCTGCCTCTTGGTCGCCTTCCCTGCTGTTCACTGTGGAGGCATTCAAGGCGTACCTGCAGCACCTGAGCGAGGGCGGAATCCTCTCCATCGTCAAGTTCTACGCGGGCAAGCCTGCAGTGGGGCAATATCGACTCCTGGCTACTCTGCGTGCGGCTGGAGACGAACTCGGTGTGGAACTCGACCCACGAGTCGTGGTCCTGGAACGTAAATACGGCTACGGTTGTCGACGCGCGGTGTTCATGGGACGCGATGTGTTGAGCCCGAACGATCTGGCTCGACTCGAGGCCCACGCCGTGCAGCACGGCCAGCGCGTGCTTCGTAGCCCGCGGCACTCGAGCAATGATGAGATACTCGAAGAGCTACTGGATGGTTCGTTCGAACGGGCCGCGTCCCTGGCGTACGCCGCCCACGGAACAGCTCTATCCGCCACACGGGATGATCGGCCGTTCGGCAACCAACACCTCGGCTACTGGTCCGCGGTCATGGGTTCGATGCGGGATCTACCGACGGATCCCGAATTCAGGGTTCAGATCGCCAACTATCGCATGCTGACCGCGATCATTGCGGGCGTCGCGCTGGCCACGATGCTCCTTCTCGGGCTCTTCTCCAGCCGGGTCGATCCTGTCTGGCGGCGACGGGCGCGAACCCAACTGGCCCTATTCGCTTGCCTGGGGATGGGGTTCATGCTCTTCGAAATCGTACTAGTCGAACGCGCAAGCGTCCTGCTCGGCCACCCAACCGCCGGCTTGGTCTGCGTCCTCACAGCCTTGCTGCTAGCGCTCGGCGCGGGCAGCGCCCTCTCTGAATTGACAGTGCCGACACGAAGTAGTGCGGTCCGGCTCTGGGTGGTCGTCGCAGCGGTTCTCGCGGCGGTCGCCCTGCTCCCCACTATGCTTCCCGTTCTGGTCCCGTGGCTCGGAACCACACTCGCTGCGGGCGGACGCGCATTCGTGGCCGGACTTGTCATGTTCGTGTTCGCCGTGCCACTCGGATCCCTCCTGCCCAGTGCGCTTCGAGTCATTGGGCGTCAGGGCACGACACCGGTGTCCTCCTGCTGGGCAGCGAATGGCGCCTCTTCCGTGCTCGGCACCGTCGCAGCTGCCCTGCTGATCCGAACCGTCGGATTCACCGCCACGGCGCTGACTGCATGGGTCATCTACGGGCTCGCGTGCGTGTTGTGGCTCCGGCTGCTCCAGTCTCGCCCGCCTGATATTGCAGCGTGATCGGGAATCCAGACTCGACCTCCACCTCATCGCGCCTCTGTCGGTGGCCCTGGACGTCTGCGCTCTTGCGCTGGTTGCCACCGATACTCCTCCCGATGCTGGTGGTGTTCTGTGTACTTGGACCGCGCGGTCTTGCCTCGGAGGAGATCCACACCTGGAACTGGTACCACTTCTATCTCGGAGCCAAGTACTTCGACGAGCTCGGCTATACAGATCTCTACGAGCAGACAGTCGTTGCCCAGCGTGAGGATGGCGGGCCATTGTCTCGGCTCACCACGATCCGAGAACTGAACACGTATCGGATAGTCCGTACGTCCGAGCTCAGGCTGGAGCGTTCGCAGCGGTTCAACGACGCTCGCTGGCGCGAGTTCAAGTCGGACGTGGCGGCTCTGGTCCCACGCCTGCCGCTTCGAACCTGGCGCCGAGTGCTACATGATCGGGGCTATAACATGACGCCCACTTGGGATGCGACCGTGGGGCTTCTGCCCCGGTGGATCAATCTCAGAGAGCCGCTGCACCTCCACTTCGTCAAGTGGATTGACGTCGTGGGACTGGTAGGCGTTGTGCTGCTGGTTGGCCGCGTGTTCGGGTGGAATAGGGCGGTGCTCTTCAGCGCAGCCTTTCTTGCGTTTCCACCCACATCGGGCCGTTTGCTCGGCGGCATGGTCAAGTACGAATGGTTCTTTGCTGTGGCGTTGGCGGCCGTTCTCTTGCAGAGCCGACGCCCCGTCCAGGCTGGCATCTCGCTCGGCGTAGCCGCCGGGCTGCGAGTGTTTCCAGCCCTGTTCGCCGTGCCTTTTTTCGTTCGCTGCCTCCATCGCTTGCTCTGCCGGCAGCAACCGAGGTCGCATGACCTGCGCGTGGTGGCAGGCTTCGCGATGGCGCTGGCAATCAGCTTGGGGGTCGGTGCTGCGCCCACGGGCGGGTTGGGCAGGTGGGCGAATTTTGCCGACAGCATCCAGCTCCACCATCACGAGATGGAGGTCGGCAACGGAAGGATCGGGCTACCTCACTTGCTGACCCACGATCTGGTGTCGATGCAGCCACAGCCGCTCGATGAGCGTCGCGCGAACCTCGAGCAACGGCGCGAGATCGCCTGGGGGGTCGCCGTACTCCTGATAGGCTTGACCGTTCTCGCCTGGCGCCGAACCGACGCAACGACGTCCCTGGCGCTGGCCATGGTCCCGCTGTTCGCGCTGACCGTCGCGTCGCATTACTACTGGTGCATCCTGGCGCTCTGGCTGCTCGTACCGGGCACTCGCCTGACGCCGCGCTCTCGCTTCAGGCACTGGGCAGCCCTAGTCCTGGCGTTCGGTCCGACCTTGGCCTGGTGGGGATACGCGCCGTTCCAGAAGGACGACTACCTGAAGTGGATCACCGTGGACGCCTGCCTGCTACTCGCCTTCCTGGTCGTCCTGGTCTTCGAGATCGTACGGCGACGCACCACCAGGATGAGCGCATCATTCGAGCTGAAATGGTGAAGCGCGCGGAGCACTCCGGGCGACCCTACTTCGAGATCTGGCTCAACAGTTGATGCGCGCGACGCTGGACGGCGGGACTGCCGGTGGTGGCAGCTCGGTTAAGCCAACGACGAGCTTCTGCTTGCTTGCCTTGCTCAACCAATGATTCACCCATCAGCAGCGCAGCATCGGGCGCGTGCCAGGCTTCGGGATCCTGCTTCAGAAGCTCGTCGGCGCGGGCTCTTGCCCCAGAGCTGTCGCCGCTGCGCTGATGAGCTTTGGCGGACCAGTAGAGCACATCCGCGCGACGCGCTGGATCCAGGTCCCGCTCACGAGCCAGAGCATCGAATGCTGCGGCAGCTTCCCGTGCCTTCCCAGCCTGCAGAAGCTTCCACGCCCGCTGAAACGCCGCATCATGGCGGCCCATCGAGGCATCGGGCGAACGACGCTCCCCCTCGGCGGCGTCGTCGCTGTTCGCCATTGTCGCACGCGCGCTCGAGTGCCGGTTTGCGACCAGCTTGGTCGGCGCGGCTTGCTCGCCCAAACCCGGCCTCGACGGGGCCAGCGACCCAGCTCCGGGCTCGTGCGCTTCCCCAACCTCGGCCGGATTCTGCCGCTCAGCGCGCGCTTCGCGTGCCGCGCGATCCTCGGTCGGCCGAGTCCAGTGCTGTCCCGCTCGCAGATCGGCGGTCAGCTTGCCGTCGATGGTGATCAGCACCCAGCCTTCCGCCACGTCGACGCGCATCAAACGCTCGTCTTTGGCCACCACCCGGAACCGAGTGCCTCGGACCTCGACCGTGTCCTTGCCCGTCACGACCCGGAATCTTTCCCCGGCGCTCAGCGAGCGCACGGAGAACTCGGCGCTGCCGTGCTGAACGGCCACGACTTCGTCCCGGCCGCTGCTCACCCGCGACCCCACGGCTCCCGGCGCGAATCGCACCTCGGCCAGTGATGCTGGTTCGCTTGGTGGCTCCGACACGCCGCCCCGGACACCGATCAGCGCACGCAGGCCGATTACGAGCACGGTGAGCGTGGCAGCTGCCAGCAGCACCCGTCGCACTGCCCAGAGCTTCGGTCTTGGCTTCGATTCCACCGCGCCCGAACGGCGCGCGGAAGCCATGAGGGCGAAACGGATCGCATCCAAGCGAGTCTCGGGCACCTCCACCGTGGGCAGAGTCGCACTCTGCTCGCGCACCTCCTGGATCTCGTCGATGAATTGACGGCATCGGCTGCAACTGCCCGCATGCTCCGCCAACTCAGCCGGTAGCGCGGCCCGGGCGCCCTGCCGGGACCAGTCTTCCAGCCGCTTCATCTCGGGACACCGGGACATCACACCACCTCCTTGCCGGTGGCCCTTCGCAACGCCTTCCGCGCATCGGAGACGCGCTTCCAGACTGCGCTCTCACTCGTTCCGAGCACCGTGGCTGCCTCTCGCGCGCTCAAGCCCTCGATCTCGCACAGCACGAACGCCAGTCGCCGCTCCACGGGCAACGCTTCGAGGGCCCGCTGCACTCGCAGCAGGGCCCGGCGGGCCTCGACGGCTTGGTCGGGGGCCGCCTGAGTCTGCGCGCTCGTCGCGACGCTGAACGCCGCCCGCAATCTGCTCTGCCTGGCCTTGGTACGAATGTGGTGACGGGCAACGTTGGCTGCCACGCCCAGCAGCCAGGTCAGCACTGCCGACCGACCGTCGAAGCGGGTGCGCCCACGAGCAACCTCCATGAATGTTGCCTGCAGGAGATCTTCGACGTCTGCTGCCTGCCCGACAGAACGCGATAGAAACCGCGTGACGGACTGGTGGTACCGGTCGAAAAGCTCTGCCACGGCCGCGGGATCACCCGTGGAGCAGGCGGCGGCGACCGCTTCGTTGGAGAGCAGCGGTTCCGCGGGCGGCGGCTGCCTGAGTCTGACGACCTTGCCGGTCATGCGTGCCCTCCAGAGTATGACCTCCTCATGGGCCACCTCCAAACCGGTACTCCGCACCCAGACGCGCTTCCCCCATTAGCCACGGGCTGGGATCGGGCAATGGCGGGCCCGGCTCGAACTCGCCGGTTTGCTCGCCTTCCTGGTCCTCGGAAGGGGCTGCTGGACGCTGCGTCGGGGTGCGTGCGCGCAGGCCGAGCCCGCCCACCAGCGCGAGATTCCCGATGATTCCTACACCCACCTGACCGATGAGCTCGGCGAAGACCGCTCCGTGGTCGGCGCTGGCAGATTCATCGGTACTGGAACGAAGCACGTCAGCGGCCAGAACACCCACGCCCACTCCGGTGGTCAGGTACGTCCGGCGTGCCACTTGCCAGTCCAGCCCGAGGCGACCCGAAGCCCGAAAGAGACGCCGGGAGATGTGATCGCCTACCGCGGAGCTTCCCCCAAAGGCTGGATCCCAGGCGCCGCCAATTCCGGCACCGAGCCAAACCATTCTGCTGAGTGGCAGCTGTCCACCGAGCTCGCCTCCTGCCCACCAAGAGCGATCGGAGCCGAGCGCCAGGGTGGACAGCAGCGCGATTCGGGCAGGAGGCAGCGTGTCGCCACTCGCAGCCGTCGCTTCGGCTTGGTTGGCTGCCGAGCTCGCGGCTGCAGTGCCAGGCGGCGCCGATCGCCCGGAGGTCGTTGGCGGCGTGCTCTCGTCGTTGGCGCGCGTCTCCGCGGCGAGCCCTGGAGGCGGATTCGCCAGAGCGGGCAGGAGCCAGCTCTCCACCCAGGCAGCGGACGCTGACACGGACGAGACCTGCCGCTGCACGTGGCTGTCACCCAAGCGCAGGGTGACGTTCCAGTCATCGCCTTCACGCACCAGCGCAACCCTCGCGTAGTGACACGTATCGGTGACCTTCGCTGCGAGCGGACCACGGCGCAGCTGGGCGCGAAGCTGCGCCACGTCCTGCGCCTCCCCCGTGACCGGAACGGTCTCGCTGCACGGCGGCTCGTCGCCGCGAGCAGGGGCTGCCGTCAGCGCCAGAGCGGCCATACCCAGCGCAGCACATGACGTCTGCCAGTGTCGCCGGCTCGACCCATTCGCGCGTCTTGTCACAGCGATGACTGTAGGCCATGCGTATTCCAGAAGAAACCGGAGCGAACGGCTCCCGGTCGGCACCGAGGGCTCAGTCCTGATGGTCGTGGTCCTCCTCGCCCTCGAACTCGTGTTGCTCGCCGCAGGAGCCGATACCATCGGGCGGAACGTTTTCTGGGACCGCCGCCGCGGCAGGGAGCTCGGCGACGGCGTCCTCGGCTTCCCCGTCCTCACAGGGGCCACCCGTGGCAGGGTCGATGCCATCTTCGCATTCGTACTCGCCCTGCTCGTTCTCGCCCTCGTCGTCACACGTCTCGACGTCGTCCTGCTCGTCGACACACGGGTTGCCGGTGGCGAGCTCGATACCGTCCTCGCACTCGTCGTCGTTCTCACTGCTGCCATCAGCCGCCTTGGAAACGCTGCGAACACGTATCTGGGACTCGTCGAGCGGATCGACGTAGTTTACGGCGCCCAGATCGAACGGTGCTCCAGAACCGTGGACGTAGAGCTCCCGGGACACGGTTCCATCGGAGCGCGGCAGCACCATCGGGACGACCGAACCGTCCGTCATGACGACTCCGAGACGATGGCTGGTGCGCGCCTGCAGCGAGAGCGCGAAGCGCCCGTTTTCGATGGGACTGGAGCTCGTCCGCTCGTCCGTGTCCGAACGGACTTCCAGTGGCTGTTGCTGCCAGCCAGAGCCCACCGAGCCGGTCATCTCCTGATTGGAGATTCGCTCGTCGGACCCGCAGCCGACCGAGAAGAGGCTGATGCTTGCTACGTAAAAAGCTGAAATCGCTACACTCTTCATTGATGACTCCGTTGGGGAGGAGGCCCGGTGGCGGGAGCAATTGCTGGTCCGCGCGCAGCTGGCCCTGCTGATCGTTGGTTCCCGGGGCCGCGACATCCTGAGCGAGATTGACCGGATGGGCCGCTGTTGCCGGTAGGTTCCCCTTGCGGCGCAACGTCGGCGCCGACGCGAGAGGCGTGCTGGCCACCGCAGGGCGGCCCCCATCGAGGTGTGCCTCGGCAGGGATCGGAGAAATCGACGAGGCCGACTCAGGAACGCCATCGGGCGGGAACTCATCGGGTGCGTGGTGGGTGAGTCCTCTCGAACTCCCCGACCCTTTCTTACTTCTCCTGCACCCGCCCTCGGGCCTCGGCCATGCGCTTCATCCGCTTCCTCCGTGATCGTCTCGCCCTACTGGCAGTGCTCGCATTGCTGCTCGTGGCAGGCTCGCTCGCCGCGTACAAGTCGTGGCGCCTCGACTACCATTTGGCCGACATCCTGCCGAGGACGCTCTACCGCGTCACCTACCACCTTCGCTTTGACGGGCAGCAACAGGACCTCAGGATTCGGACGTTCCTCCCCCAATCCACCGAGCGGCAGCAGGTCACCGAAGAGAAGAACGACTCACCCGGTTTGCACTTGGTGACCGAGATGAGCGGGCTGAACCGCGCTGTCGTGTGGACCGGCGATGGCGTGGGTGATTCAGCCCGCGCCGACTATTCGTTTGCCGTGCTCACTCAGGCGGTGCGTTTCGAGATCGATCCGACCACGCCTGTTGCTCCGCTCTACCCGAAATCGCTGTCTGCGTATCTCCGACCGGAGCCGGACATCCAGGTGGACCATCGCGAAGTGAAGGACGCGCTGGCCCGAATCGGCGCCGACCGCGGCCCGTTGTTGGATCGCGTCCGCCGCATCCACGACTTCACCGCGGCGCTGACACCCCGCGCCTTCAAGGGCACCACCGACGCGCTGACTGCGCTGAGGCTGGGCGAGGCGAGCTGCAACGGCAAGAGCCGCCTGTTCGTCGCGCTGGCTCGCGCCAGCGGAATCCCGGCGCGACTGGTGGGGGGGCTCATTCTCCAGTCCGGATCCAAGCGTACCTCCCACCAGTGGGTGGAAGTGTACGCGTCCGGTCACTGGGTGCCGTTCTGCCCGACCAATCATCACTTCGCCGCGCTGCCGGCCAACTACCTCGAGCTCTACCGCGGCGACGAGGCGCTCTTTGCCCATACGGCTGACATCAACTTCAACTACCAGTTCGAGACTAAATCCACCCAGATCCCGTCGCCGAAGGCCCGCACGGGATTTCAATTCGGGAACGTCTGGGCGCTGTTCGATCGACTCGGGTTGCCATTCTCGTTGCTCCGAACCTTGCTGATGCTGCCCATCGGCGCGCTGGTCGTGGTGCTCTTCCGGAACGTCGTGGGCGTACCCACCTTCGGCACGTTTCTTCCGGCTCTGATCGCGGCTGCTGCGGCTGAGACCGGAGCGGCCTGGGGGATCTTCGGCGTGCTGATGATCGTGGGCGTCGTGGCCTTCGTGCGCTTCGTCATGCAGCGCCTGCAGCTGCTTCACTCCCCGACTCTGGCGATCCTGTTGGCCGCGGTAACCACGACGATGCTGGGCACGAGTCTGTTGGCAGAACGCTGGGGGGTGGACGCGCTCACGCGCATTTCCCTCTTCCCCATCGCAGTGCTGGCCATCACCGCCGAGCGCTTCTACCTCTCGTTGGCGGAAAACGGCGGACGCATCGCCGCCCAAGAGCTGGCTGGCACCGTCCTGGTCATTCTCGGCTGCTACGTGCTGATGCACTCGCTGGCGTTGCAGGTGCTGGTGATTGGCTACCCCGAGGTGCTGCTGGTGGTGGTCGCGCTCAACATCTGGCTCGGGCGGTGGACGGGAGTCCGCATCAGCGAGTACGTCCGATTCCGCAAGTTGCTCCTGACGAGGTCGGCATGAGCTTGCCGGCGGGCCCACGGATGCAGATTGCCGGCCTACTGCGGCGCAGGGCCGAGCTCATGGGGCTCAACCAGCGCAACATCGATCTGGTCCACCGTGAAAACCCGCGCCAGTACTTCCCGCTGGCGGATGACAAGGAGCTCGCCAAGCGGCGACTCACTCAGGCGGGCGTTCCCGTTCCCGAGACGTTGGCGGTCTGTCCCGGGCTCTACGCCATTCCCGATGTGCTGGAGACGCTGTCAGATTCAGACGGCTTCGTCATCAAGCCTGCTTGTGGCGCTGCGGGAAAAGGCGTCTTGGTGGTGGGTCGCCGGAGCGGATCGGGACGTTGGAATCAGGCTGGAGGCGGCGAAGTCACGACCTTCGACCTGAGACGGCATCTCGCTCAGATCGTCTTCGGGACCTACTCGAAGCGCCTGGAGGATAGGGCGCTGGTCGAACGCCGCATCGAACCCCACCCAGTATTGCGGTCGCTCTGGGCAGACGGGCTCAGCGACGTGCGCGTCATTTTGCTGCGAGCCACACCCATCATGGCCATGGTGCGCGTGCCCACCGCTCGATCCGGCGGTCGCGCCAACCTGCACACCGGAGGCATCGGCCTGAGCGTGGATCTCGACACCGGACAGGTCACCCGCGCCTGGTATCGAAGGCAGTCCATCCAGCGTCACCCGGAATCGGACGCGCGCCTCGTTGGCGTTCAAATCCCCTGCTGGGAGGAAGTGTTGCGCATCGCGGTGCGCTCGGCCCGTGCCGTGCCGCTGGGATACCTCGGCGTGGACGTGGCCATCGATCGTGAGGCGGGACCGCTGGTCCTCGAGATCAACGTCCGCGCCGGGCTGGAGATTCAGAACGTGTGTGGCCAGGGACTCCGGGCGGCCATCGCGGAGCGGGTAGCATGACGCGCGTGAGCGACCCCCTCTGGCCGGTGCTTCTGCTCCTGCTGGTACTGCTTGGCGGAACGGGTGTGCTCGAGGTCGTGGCCAGGAACCGCGAAGCCGCGGTCACCACCATCCAGGTCAGCGGTGCTGGGACTGCCACCACGAGTGAACGGGATGACGGGGAAGAGGACACGCTGGATCTGGGAGAGGTCGCACCAGTGAGCGCGGAGCACGCCCAGGCCCGGATGACCGCGCGTCGTGGTGAGGTCGACCAAGCGTTGACCGAGCTCGAAGCGGTGCGCCAGAAGCATCCCAAGGCGGCCATCGTCCATGCGGACTACGGCTACTGGCTGATCAAGGCGGGTCGAGCCAAGGAGGCCGTCGCTGCGCTAGAGAGGGCCGCCGAACTCGCACCGAATTCCGCGCTGATTGCACTGAACCTGGGTGCGGCTCGGAGGCAGAACCACGACCTGGACGGCGCAGAAAGCGCCTTCCGAACCGCGCTCCGGCTCAAGCCTGGCTACGGGAGCGCACGGCGGGCTCTGGCGCAGCTGCTTCGCAAGCGCGGCGACGCCAAAGCGGCCATCCAGCTCCTGCGCCAGGCCGCGGCATCCGGAGACAATGCCGAGCGCGCCCTGGCACTAGTGAGCCTTGGCCAGACCTATCTCGATGGGGGCAAGCCCGACAGGGCCCAGCGCGCGTTCGCCGAGGCCGTGGACCGGGCGCCCGCCGATGTGCGGTTACGCGTCAGGATTGCGAGAAGCTGGCTGCGCACATCGCGCCCCGAGCACCTGGCTGCAGCCACCGAGCAGGCGCAGCGCGCGGCCGCGCTCGCCCCGGATGACGCCGATGTGCAGGCGTTGCTCGCCCGGACCAAGGAGCGTGCCGGAGATCGCCCAGGAGCGCGGGCCGGCTACCAGCGCGCACTGCGTCTGGATCCCAATCAGGACTACGCCCGCCGACGATTGATTCGACTCGCCCTTCGCCGCGACGACTATGCCGAAGCCCGGCGCCACGCCCGTGAGTTGGTGACGCGCGGTCCCGACGTGGCGCAGCATCAGTTTCTGGCGGCGTTGGTCGCGGCGCGTGCCGGACAAACGGAAGAGGCCCGCCAGCAGTATGCGAACGCCATTGCCAGAGCTGACGGCAACTACCCCGAGGCGTATTTCAACCTCGGCCTGCTGGAGAAGCACGCCGGAAATCTCGACGCTGCGATCCAAGCGTATGAGAGCGCCCTGTCGACACGTCCTGGCTACCTCGAAGCAAGAAACAACCTGGGCCTGGCGTTGGCCGCGAGTGGACGTACCGAAGAAGCGGCCGCTGCCTACCTGGCTGCTACCAAACGGCAACCGAAGTACGCCCCTGCTTGGAAGAACCTCGCCGAGCTGTACATGCAAACGAAGCGCTCTGCCGAAGCCGTGGCGGCGCTCGAAAAAGCGCTGGCAGCTCGCCCTGGGAACGCGCAAATCCAGCTGGACCTGGGGCAAGCGCAGACCCGGTCGAAGCAGTATGCCGTGGCGGCGCAGACCTATCGCCACCTGCTGGCGTCCGAGCCGCGCAATGCCCGCGCTTGGCACGGGCTGAGCAGGGCGCTCGCCGCCGGCCAAGATCTCGCTGGGGCACAGGATGCACTCGAAAAAGCCCTGGCCCTGGCGCCCGACGAGAGCGCGTACCTGCGCGACCAAGCCGACCTGGCCGTCCGCGCGGGCAAGTTGGACGAAGCACGCCGCACCTATCAGAACCTGCTCGATCACGCACCCGGCGACGCTGGCGCACGCCTGGCGCTGGCGGAGGTTCTGCGGCGAGCTGGGAGCGTCGCCGAGTGCGAGCGCGAGGCGGCCCGCGTGGTGCGGGTCGATCCCGGCAACGCCGACGCCAAGGACCTACAGCGCAATTGCGCCGCGCTGGCCGCAGCCCAGTAGCTGATGCCCGGCCCAGCAACGAGAAGGAGTGACCCCGTGATACCGATCTACTCTAGCGTTACCCTCCCCCATAGACTGCTGGCGTTGCTTGGACTGCTGGCAGCGCTCGCGTGCTCGCACGAAAGCTCACCGGCGGCAGACACCGGTGCCGGCAACGGACCGGACGAAGCGCTGTTTCAACAAGCCATGACCAGGTACGACTCCGGCGACTACGCCGGGGCGCAGGGACTCTTCGACCAGTTGGTGGCGGAGTACCCCGATTCCGCCCGGCACGACAACGCGGCCTACCTCGCCGGACGCTGCCGGTACCGCCAGGGCTACTTCGAGGACGCCATCACAGTGTTCGATGCCATGCGTGCGGCCCACCCGGACTCGGTCTTCTATGGATCGGCCACCTACTTCACCGGACGCTCACGCTTTCGACTCGGCCGCTACCTCGACGCTACCGGTGACTTCGTCGCCACCATCGACTTCGATCCGCGCGGCACCTATGCAGACAATGCTCAATACTATCTCGGACGGAGCTACTACGAGGCCGGTGACTATGCTGCTGCGACACCAGCCCTGGAAGCGGTCGAAGCGAGCTACCCGGACAGCAGCTACGTCGACAATGCCCGCTACTACTTGGGCCGCACGGCGTTCGACGCTGGCAGCTACGCCGCTGCGATCGCCCCACTGCAGCGCGTGCTCGAATGGCCCGACTCCATCTATCGAGACGATTCTCGCTTCTACATCGGGCGATCGCACCTGGCCCTCGGCGACGACGCCACGGCCCTGAGCGATTTCGAAACCCTGCTCAGCGAGGACCCGCAGAGCCAGTACGCCGACAACTCCCACTACTTCGAGTTGCAGATCTACGTGGACCGCGGGGACTGTGCGTCGGCGACCGCGGAGCTGGCGGACCTGCAGGCGGGTGCGAGCTCACTCCTCCCGCAGGCTCAATCGTACTTGCAGAACGGCGGTTGCTGATGGCAAGGCGAGGGGCAAGCAGCAACGCGCACCTGCTCGCGGCGCGGTCGCGCACGCTGGGGTTGGTGCTGGTGTTGGGCAGTGGACTGCTCGCCGGGTGCGGCGACACGGCGGTTACCGACAAGTCCGGTAGCGGCCCGGCAGGGTTCGAGACCGAGCCAGTTCTCTGCGCGGTGGGGGCAACCCTCTGCGGAGACACCTGCGCCCGGTTGGACCAAGACAGCGCACACTGCGGCGGATGTTTCAACGCGTGCAGCGTGGGTCAGAGCTGCGTGGGCGGCACCTGCACTTGCCTTCCTGGTCTGAGCGACTGCAGAGGTCAGTGCACCGATCTGCTGTCGGACCCGACCAATTGTGGCAACTGTGCGGTCACCTGCGGTCCTGCCCAGGGATGCTGGGGCGGGACTTGCGCTTGCCCTGCGGGCTACGACACCTGCGGTAGCGACTGCACGCTGCTTTCGAGTGACCCCAGCAACTGTGGTGCCTGCGGGACGGTCTGCGGCGGGGCTCAGGGATGCATCGCAGGCGCGTGTGTGTGTCCGTCGGGCTACACCAACTGCGGCGGAGCGTGCCTCGATACTGCAGCCGATCCTAGCAACTGCGGAGCCTGCGGCGCCATCTGTGCGCCCGGGCAATTGTGCCAAGGTGGCGTCTGCGTGTGCCCGCCGGGGCACGTGGACTGCGGCAGTGGCTGCGTCGACACCAACGTCGATCCGACGAATTGCGGCGGCTGCGGCGTGGTCTGCCCCAGCGGTCAGGTCTGCTCCCTCGGGCAGTGCGCTCAGGGATGCGCCGCAGGCCTGACCGAGTGCTTGGGCGCCTGTGTGGATCTGTTGTCGAGCGCGTATCACTGTGGCGGCTGCGGCATCACCTGCGCCGCTGGGCAGAGCTGTACAAACGGCGTATGCACGTGCCCCGCCGGCCAAGCGTGGTGCAACGGTCAGTGCGTCGACACGACGACCAGCCTCCAGAACTGTGGCGGCTGCGGCATCACCTGCGCTGCTGGGCAGAGCTGTGCGAACGGCGTGTGCACGTGCCCTGCTGGTCAAACGTGGTGCAACAGTCAGTGTGTCGATACGACGACCAGCCTCCAGAACTGCGGCGCTTGCGGCATAGCCTGCGCCGCTGGACAGAGTTGCGTGGGCGGCCTCTGCACCTGCCCGGACGGCCTGGTGAACTGCTCGGGGAGCTGCGTGGACACCACAGCCGATCCGGCGAACTGCGGCGGCTGCGGGGTGGCCTGCGCCGCGGGCGCCACGTGCTCTGCTGGAGCCTGCAGCGATGGGTCTGGCACCCTCACCGATCCTGCGGCGGCGCCGGACGAGCTCCTCTTTCAGGAGGCGCTTGCGCTGTACGACGCCGGAGACTACGCGGGCGCCCAGGTCCTCTTCGAGCAGCTGTGGAGTGACTACCCCGACTCGCCGCGTCACGACAACGCCGGCTACCTGGCAGGCAGATGTCTCTACGCCCTCGGCCTGTACGCCGAGGCAATCACCATGCTGGATGCGATGCGGGCTCAGCATCCCACGTCGCTCTTCACCGACTCGGCTGCGTACTTCGCCGGCCGCTCCCGGTACCGCTTGGGCCTTCTGCTCGAAGCCACCGCAGACTTCGCGGCGGTGCTGGAGCTCGATCCACTGGGCACCTACGCAGACAACGCCCAGTACTTCCTGGGGCGGAGCTACTACGAGTTCGGTGACTTCGCCGCTGCCCGCACCGCATTGAGCCAAGTGGAGGTCGCGTACCCCCAGAGCAGCTACGTCGACAACGCTCGGTACTACCTGGGACGCACCGAGTTCGATTCCGGAAACTATGCTGCTGCCATCGACGCTCTGCAGCTCGTGTTGGGGCAACCCACGTCGATCTACTACGACGATGCGCGCTACTACACGGCGAGATCCTACTACGCCCTCGGAGACCTGCAGTCGGCACTGGCGGAATTCGATCTGCTGCTGACCGAGACTCCCGCGAGCCAGTATGTAGACAACAGCCAGTACTATCAGCTGCGCATCCATGTCGATCTCGGGGATTGCGCCTCGGCCACAGCCCAGCTCGGATTGCTTCAGGACAGCGGTAGCCCTCTGCTCACCAACGCACAGACCTACCTGCAGAACGGAGGCTGCTAGCGACATGTGGAGCCGCGCGGCTCTCGGCATGGCAGTGCTGGTGAGCGCGGCCACGGTATGTGTGCCCGCGCAGGCCACCAAGCGTGCCCGGGGCCTACGCCCCGACGTCGAGCTCGGCGGCCGAGCCGCAGCCGGAATCGTGCACGGCGGTGGGGTCCGACGCTTCGACGCGCTGGTCGTCGAAGCCGAGCTCCGGGCCGAGCCGAGCTTGGCATGGAAGCGCCTCGAACTCGCGCTTCCCCTGAGCCTGCGCCACTCGGAACCCATGGGCGTGCACCTGCGGGAGACGCGCGCCCAGGCGGGCCTCGAGCTTGACTGGCGCCCCACCAAGAAGTTTCGCCCTTTCGCCGAAGTGCGCGTGGTCGGCGTTTGGCGCCCCGACTGGCCCGATCTGTACCAGCCTGACGCGGATGGAACACTTCGTTCCACCTCGCGCCACAGCTACACCAAGCGCGAGGCGGGCTTCGGTTTCGCTGCGATCCCCCTGCGGCACCACCATGCGCGGGTCAAGTACGGCTACACCCTGGTCGTCTACCAGCAGGACCCGAACTTCGAGGCCGTGGCGCGCCCGACCCACCTGGTGCCGGACGACCACGACGAGCACCGTATCGTCGTGTCGTGGCGATACCTCACTCCTGCCTGGAAGCCCAAGCTCGCGGTGGAGCTCTACCAGCGCAACTACTTCTTCGAGTTTGCTCGAGACGCAGGCAACGGCCGAACCCACGCGGCGCCGGGCGGACTCGATCCCAATCCCCTGTACCGAACGCGCGGCGTCAGGCCGGAGCTGTCGCTGAAAGTGGATCTCTCGAAGGAGGTCACGCTGCGGCCGGAATACGGTCTGGAGCTCCTCCAGGATGAGTTCCAGGGGTACTACTCGTTCGTGGAGCACCAGCCTGGAATCGGGCTGGATGCAGAGCTCTCCCCGCGCTGGTCACTGGAGCTCGACTACGGACAGCGCTGGCGCCGCTACGGAGAGAACAGCTACGCGGCCGGCACCAACCATCCGCCGCTGACCTATGGCTCGCGGCGAGTAGACCGTCGTGAGCTCGCCAAGCTCAGCCTGGGTTTCGAGCTACTCCCGTCCTGGCTCGCAACACTCGACGTTCGGGCCAGCGTCCGCCGGACGAACTTCCCCCCCTACCAGCCGGGCGTCTTCCCGGCCGGCCGCACCTACGACATCGACTGGAACTACGAGAACTGGCGCGTGATGCTGGGAGTCGAATATCGGTAGCCTGAACGTTTTTCCCTCAGGATGTCACGCCACCCGGGAACTACTGCAGAGGACGTGCGTGCTGCGCTGGGCGTGCGCTCGTTCCCGAAGCGAGGAGGTCGAGATGCGGAGTGTGCCCAGATTGCCATGCACTGGCTGGCTGCTGGCCTTGATTCTTGGTGGCGCTATGGCATGCGGCTCGGACGACAAGGGATCGGGATCCCACGACACCGAAGGAACTCCCAGGTCGTGCGCCAGCGATGCCGAATGTGACCCCATCAATCCCCTGTGCGACACCGGAACGGGTCAATGCGGTGGCTGCAGCTCCACCGCTGATTGTGCCGCACTCGGTACTGACGTGGTCTGCGACACTTCTACCGGGGCCTGCGTGGAGTGCACGGCGAGCGAAGGTTGCGACGCCGAGGACCAGTGTGATCTGGCACTGCACGAGTGCACCGCCGGGTGCAGTGTCGACGCGGACTGCCCAGAGGACGAGCCGATTTGCGACTCGGCGCGGGGGCTGTGCGTGGAGTGCAGCACCGACGAGGATTGTGGCGACGAACGCTGCGCCGCGACGACCCAAACGTGCGTGGAGTGCACTACCGACGCCGACTGCCCCGAGTCCACCCCGGTATGCGCTCCTGACGGCGAATGCTCAGTGACCTGTTCAACGGACGCTGACTGCGGTGCCGTGGACGGGTTCTGCGACACCGCGGCCGGGGTTTGCTACGAATGCGTCGTTCACGAGCACTGCGGCGACGGGGGATTCTGTCAGGCCGATCACAGCTGTGGGGGCGAGAGCGAGCAGTAGCCGCACCCATTGTCTCGATCTATCACGGGCAGGAGCAACTCGACGCTGTCGAACTCCAGGGACGGCGCCACCTGCTGGATGCGAGCGTCGCAGCGGCGGGTGGCAGGACCGAACGGATGAGCAATGCGCCAACGATACCACGATTGGCACGCACGACTTGTGCCGCCACTTCGCGGACGCGTCCTCGGCACGGGTGACGTTCACAACTGCGTTCTCAGGCGCGGGGGAGACGTCGTCTGCTGGGGAGACAACAAGTTTGGCCAGCTTGGCGACGGCACCACAGAGACCGCGTGGTCACCGGTAGCGGTCGCGGGCCTGCAGTAGCGCACCGAGGGTTGCCGCATCACGACCCTGGCCGATTCTCCAAGACTCCGCGATGCACGGTGTGTGCCGAACTCACGTCTGCTGTGCGCCAGCGGAGTCTGCGACTTCGTCGCCGGACAGTGCCTCAGGTGCTTCCACGCGCGCACGAAGCTCACGTGGCTTCACGGGAGGTCCGCCACCGGAACGCATGGACATCACACCGTGGGGTGATCCCGCTTGTCCGCCGTAGCATCGGTCCGTGGCCCCGGGCGCGGAGTAGCCGCGTGATTCGCTGCGCCGTTGCCTGGTGCATCACACTGGTCTGCTCTGGACTCGGTCCGGTGCTCTGGGTGTCGCTACGCCATCTCCGTTCAGGTGGGAGTTCGTCGTACAAGACTTCGATCGGCGTCCTCTCTTCTGCTGCAAACGGCGGCGGTGTGCCGTAGACTCCCGCTCGCGCGCTGGGGGACATGTCGAGAGGCGCGCGTTCGGTGGGGTTCGGGGGCGGCATGAAATCTCAGTGTCGTTGCCCGCCAAAGGCAGACGGAGATCATGGTGAAGCTGGGAGGGCACGTGCTGCGTTCGGTCGCCGCCCGTGTGTCTTCAGCAGAGCGCGCGCGACAGGAAGAAGTGGGCGCAAGGAGTAATGAGCGATGGCATCGAAGGCACACGGAAGTGGGTTTCTGAGTTTCAGTCGGTGCGCAGCCGGCATTCTGTGCTGCGTCGTAGCCTTGGCCGGGTGCAGCGCGAAGCAGAACGACGCGACTGTCGGCACGAATGAGCAAGAGCTTGGCACGACGCCCGCGATCTGGCCCTCCGAGGGGCCGCAGCCGATCAAGTCTCCCTGGCAAACTGAGACTCTGCCGGTGGTGTTCGGTGGGGATTCCACCGGCGCGGTGGAGCGCATCGTGATCGACCCGGCCAACCCAGTGGGCGCCTACGCCGCGAGCGTCAACGGCGGCGTGTTCAAGACCGGGGACTACACCACCATTCTATCGGCCACGCCGACGCGCCCCGCGTGGGTCACCACTTCGGACCAGCTACCCTCCCTCAGCCTGGGCGACTTGGTCGTCGATCCATTGAACAACCAGCGGATCGCGACAGGGGCGGGCTGTGCGACCTCCGGCGGGCTCTGTGGCGTCGACGGACTCTTCTACTTCAGCACGAACGGCGGCGCCTCCTGGAGCGTCACGAACGATCCGCTCCTTTACGGTCAGAAGATCCAGGGTATCACCGTCCGCGGGCAAACGATTCTGGTGGCGACGAGCACGTGGGGCGGCGCGGGTGGTATCTATCGCCGCAGTTCCGACACGGCTCCGTTCGAGAGCCGAGCGGCACAGGGCGGCCTGCCGGCAAGCTTCGGCGCAGTCTTCGACCTTGTCGCGGACCCCACGGGCGCGAACGCCTACTACGCCGTGATCGTGTCGAATGGTGCGGGCAACGGGGGCGTCTACCGCACGCCGGACGCAGGTACGACGTGGACGCGCGTGTCGGACAATGACACGGATCCGAAGGGCCTAAATTTCGTCCTCAACCAATACGCTCCTCCAGTACCGCCGAACCTGTTTCCAGCGAGCTACGTGAGCAACGCCCGGCTCGCTACTGCTCCCACGGGCGAGCTTTTCGTGGTGGTGGCGCTGCTCGGGCAGGACGCGTACATCGCCCACACCAGCGACCAGGGCGCGAGCTGGGCGGCGATGGACGTACCCAGCGCGCTGGCGGGGACCAGCATCAGCTCCGGCGCGCTGCCAGTGACGAGCATCTCGCGCACCGCGGGCTCGGCGGAGATAGTCGTCGACTGTGGCACGGACCACGGGCTGTCGGAGATGCAAACGGGCCGGCACATACGGCTGAGTGGAGTACCGGACTTCGGAGGCCAGGACCTGAACGGTGACTGGCGGGCAGGATTGTACTGGGATCCTGGGACGGGCGCGTTCTCTACCACCCAGCTCACGCTCATCGATCGCCTGACGGGCGTTCAGGGCACCGGAGCGACCAGCCCCGCCAGCGTGAGCGGCGGCACCTGGCTGTTGTGGGAAGGCTCGAACCTGGGCGGTCAAGCTGGCTGGCACATGGCCCTGGCGGTCGATCCAGACACCCCCGAGCGGATCTATGTGGGCGGCGACGCCAGCGCCATTTTCGTGGCCCGCGGTGACCACCGTCTGCCCGCGGGCCAGATCCCCTCGGCGCAGTGGACGAGCCTGTTCGGCCCAGGGAACACGGCCGGCAACACCCGCCCCCACGCCGACGTGCGCGATCTGGTCCTGGATCCGGCGGGGCGGCTCCTGGCCGCCACCGATGGCGGCGTGTACCTGCGCACCGATCCGACAACGAGCAGCGGCGACTGGTATTCGCTGGCTGGCGACATGGTCACGGCCGAGTTGCTCACCGTGGCCATCGATCCAGTGTCGAATGCCGTCCTGGCAGGCGCGCAGGACAACGGCACTCCAACGTCCGATGGCCCGATGACGGGGACGCCGCAAGAATGGACCCAGATCGAGACGGCGGACGGCCGGGGCGTGGCGGCCGTCGACGCGCAGATTACCATCCCCGGACCGGACCCCGGACCGGACCTCGCCCTCTCCTATCGCTATTCCACCTGTCAGAGCGAAGTCGATTTCCGGCGCCATGTGTTCGACAGCACCGGGACCGTGGTGCCGGCATCGCCACCACCTGCACCGCCCTATGTCATCCTGGGCCTCGTGGACACCGCCAGCGGTGATCCCCTAAGCAACATCGACGACATCTACTGGATGCAGACGCTGGTGACGAACCCGTTCGACCCTGACCGCTTACTCATCGGTGGTGGAGAGCAGGGGATCTGGGAGTCGATGGACCGAGGGGACACGGTGACCCTGGTCCCGGACAGCCCGCTGGCAGCGACGGGCATCGCCGCCGGCGTGGCCTCGAACGTCGAGGCCATGTGGGCAGTGGGGTCCCCAGGGTTCGCTTCGGACGGGAGCCGCCTGCCGAATTCTGTCTTCCAGCGCTTCGCTGCGGGCGGCATGACGCAAGTGACCGCCTTCACTGCGGCCGACCCCTATGCCGTGGCCATGGCTCCCTCCGATCCCCAGGTGGCCTACGTGACGACGGTGGGCGGTGAGGTGTGGGGGACCTCGGACGGCGGTGCGCACTGGACCGAGGTTACCGGTGACCTGACGCGCACCACCGACGGGGTTCATACCGGTTCGAGCTACCTGCGCGACGTGGTCTACGTCGAGAGCGCGAGCTCTGGCGATCGCATCGTGGTCGCGGCCGCGGCGGGAGCTCTCGGAGTGTACATGATGGCGGTGGACAACCCCGGGGTATGGATGCGTGTTGGCGACAATCTCCCCCGCGCGCCCGCCGCGGCCCTGGACTACCTACCGGCCACCGACACCTCGCCTGACGTTCTGGTGGTGGCGACGTCCGGGCGCGGGGTGTGGAGCGTCACGGGGGTCACCGAGCTCGACCGGGCGCCCCGGGCCTTCTGCCAGGATGTGATCGTCCCGGCAGACGCGATGTGTCTGGCGAACGCGGACGCCTCCGACTTCGATGCGGGATCGATGGATCCGGAGGACGATCCGCTCATCTTCGAGGCCGTGGATCCGAGCACCT
>CAZSVU010000038.1:0-17245 GCA_964610275.1 uncultured Polyangiaceae bacterium
GGCCCCACCCCAAAACCGTTGCGCCGCTTCCGACTCCGTTTGGCGCCGGGAACTAACTAGCGGAGCGCAAGTGTCGATCAATGGTTGTATTTGCGCCGCACGCACCCCGTTTGGGGTGGGGCCCCTCCCACGCGCAACCCCCGCGTGCATGCACGCGGGGGGCCCGGCGCGCGGGAACCCTGCGGGGCGGGGTCTGGCGAAGACCCCGAAAAAGCAACTGGAATCTGTTAAGCTCGCGCCGGGAGACGGCGCGATGGGGCAGCAGCAACCGCAGCAGCGACTTTGGGTCGCATGCCAGAGCGCCGTGCGCTGGCTCGGCCACCGGAAGCTGGAGCTCGGCATCTTTCTCATCGGCGTACTGCTGCGCCTGACCATGAGCTGGAACTCCAACGCTCGGTGGAGCTACGACGCCGACCTACACTGGGAAGTCGTCACCTGGATTCTCGAGCACGGCAAGGTCCCGCACCCAGAGTCGACGTTCTCATCCTTTCATCCGCCGCTCTACTACGCGATTGCGGCCGGGCTCGTGAAGCTCGGCCTCACTCGCGGCAACCTAGTTTGGTTTTCCATCTGCTGTGGGGTGGTGCGACTGGGCATCATCTGGGCTGGACTCGAGTGGTACGTGCGGTCGCGCTGGGCGCGGGTGACGGCCCTGGTCCTGGCTGCGGTTGTCGCGGCGTCAGTTCACCTCGATGGTATGGTCTACCCGGAAGCCCTGAGCTGCACCCTCATTGCCGGTGCCATGCTTCTGGTCCCGATCGCCTTCCGTCGCTCTTCGCGGGCACGCTGGGTCGTGGCGGGGGCGGTCGGGTTGACCCTCGGGCTGGCCAGTCTGACCAAGGTGTCGGCCTTGGTGGTCCTGAGCGCCGTCCTGGCCGCGGCGGGTTTCGAGCTTCTCGCCCGACCGAGACCGTGGCGCGCCCGACTGCGCGCCAGCCTTCCCTGGGTGGGCATGCTCGGCGTCGTTCTGGCAGTGTCGGGATGGTTCTACGGCCGCAATGTGCGCGAATACGGGAGCCCCTTCGTTACCAGTTTCGAGTTGCCCTCGCAGAGCTGGCTCGTGGCAGCGGAGGTCAAGCAGCCGTTGTTGGATCGGCGCACACTGGGTTTCGTTTTCGGTTGGAGCAACGCCATCTACCAGGAGCCCAGCCGTCCGTCTGGCTCGTCCGTTCACCCTCGGTTCTTCCCCGTCGCCATTGCTTCCACGGTCGTCGACTACTGGGGATACATCTACCAAGGGTATGAGGGAACGCTTGCCGGAGTCCCCAGAGGTCCGGTCAAGCCGGCGTGGAAGGTTCGCTCGGCTGCACGTTTGGCCGCGATGGGCGGTACCGTGATCTTCTTCGCAGCCGCAGCGGCCTGGCTGCTCGCGGTTCGCCAGGTACTGCGACGGCGTGACTCGGGCCGTCTCGCGCTCCTGCTGATTCCGCTGGCCACGCTGCTGGCCGCCCTGGCCTTCGCCATCCGGTATCCCATTGACACCTATGGGGTGATCAAAGGCGTGTACATGACGTTCGGTGCCCCGCCGGTGTACGCGCTGTACGGCGTCGCGGTCGGGTGGTCACAGCGCAAGCCCGAGCGCTGGCCACTGTTGGGGCTCCTGCTGGCGGCGCTCTGGCTCGTCGGCGCCTACAGCGTGCTGTGCCGGCTGGGTGTGCCGCTCATGCCCTTCGGGCTTTTCGAACCATGAACCGTCAAACCACCACCAGAACTCCGAAGCCCACCGTGCGGTCCAGCGTGCTGCAACGCCTGCGTGAGCTGTTGCTTCTCGAACGACGTCAAGCGCGGAGCGCCGCGTTGACCGTTACGCAACGTACGCAGGTTCGGCGCTACTTCGGTTCTGCAAAGCAGCGGCTGAGGGCGGCTCGCTGGCTCCGCGATGGGGGAACACCGGCTGACGCGCTGGTCGTCTTCTGGCAAGGTATTGCGCTGCTGGCTCGGGCCCACCTGACTTCGCTGGACGCAGAATCGGATGCGTTCGACCTCGGTGCGCCGGAGTTGCTGGATCGGCTCCGGCAGCAGCTGGAACGCGAGGGTCATCCGGTGTCGAACGTGCTGACCCGGAACTTGGTGTTTGCCGCCGACACCCCGGAGCAGAACGATGCACTGCCCCTCGGCGAGGCGGCGCTGCGGGCGGAGGACCTGGACGAGATGAGTCGCCGCCTGGAGGATCTGATCGAAACCCGATCGCCTGGCCAGATCAAACTGCAGAGCAGATGGAGACTGGCAATCCTCGCGGCGACCGTCCTGGCCGTCCCGGTCGCTCCCTGGCTCTGGTCCCGCGTGCCCACGAACGTGGCCGTGAACAAGTCGGTCACGGCGAGCAGCGTGGCCGAAGCGACGTCACCCCAGGGAATCGTAGATCAGCGACTTTACGGTCCCTTTGGTTTTCACAGTCAGCTGGAGGACGCGCCCTGGGTGATCATCGATCTAGGCAAGCGGTACTTCATCACCGAGGCGGAAGTCTACGGTCGGCATGACTGCTGCTTCGATCAGTCGGTCCCCGTCACCTTCCAGATCTCCGAGGACGGAAAGGCGTTTCGCTTCGTGCGTCGCAAGTCCGACCCGTTCGACATGCTGGAACCGTGGAGCATCCAGTCGATCGCGCAGCCCGCGCGCTTCGTCCAAGTGCGCGCAGAGGGAAGGCGACCCCTGGTGCTCAGCGAAGTGGTCGTCTACGGCCGATCGCCGTAGGTCTGTACTTCCGCCCCACGCCGTAGCTCGCGGCTCGCGCGGCGCCCTTTTTGCACCGAAGTCAACCATCCTCATCCAAGCCGAGGCGCCGCCTCAGGTCGCGGTCCAGCAAGTGAGTTGCGCGAACGGTTCCCAGGGCAGCGAAGAGGCTGCCGCGAACGTTGTCGTTGTCCGCGTGCAGCTCCTCGATGAGTCGCTTCACGCGCACGCGACGCAGATTCTCTTGGGCCGAGCAGACGCCGCAGGACACGACCGGCAGCTGAAGCTCGCTGGCCAGGCTGGCCAGGTCCCGTTCGTCGCAATAGACGAGCGGACGGATCACCAGGTTGCGCCCGTCGTCCGAGCGCAACCTGGGCGCCATGGCCTTGATCTGTCCGGAGTACAGCAGGTTGAGGAGCAACGTCTCCAGCAGGTCGTCGCGGTGATGTCCGAGGGCGATTTTGTTGGCGCCGAGCTCCACGGCAACGTTGTACAGCACACCCCGCCGCAGCCGTGAGCAGAGCGAGCAGGCCGTGTCGCCCGGGCGGAGCTTCTCCTGCACGATCGCGTAGGTGTCCTCACGCACGATTCGGAACGTGTAGCCCTCCCGTTCGTAGTACTCGGCCAGCTGCTGTGCGACGAAGCCCGGTTGGCACTGGTCCAGCGTGACGGCGACGATCTCGAAGTCGAAGGGGGTCCGTCTCTGGATCTGTCGCAGCAGGTGAAGGAGACTGAGAGAGTCCTTCCCTCCGCTTACCGCCACCATGATCCGGTCATTCGCCTCGACGAGGCGGTAGTCGTGACTGGCGCGAGCCAGAGCGCTGAGCAGAGTCTTCTCCAGGCGGGACATGCGGGTGGGGCCACACTTGCGGGTCGGGGTCGGGGGAAGGCCCCGGAAAAGCAACGGGAATTTGGTTCGAGCGCCATCGCGGCCCGCTGAGGTTCTGCGAGCCCTCACCCTGCTGGGGGCTGGCAGAAACGCTCGAGGTCGCGCTGGCTGATCTAGCAAGAGCCGCGGTGCTCGGCCAGTGTCCGGCGCCCGCAGGGCCCAGTCGGTCAAGTATCGTCCGCCGCTGCGCGCTCGCGGGCCAGCTCGCGCACCAGTCGACGGACCTTCCTGACGTCGAACGGCTTTTCGACCCGAGGGTTGTCCACGGTATTCAGGAATTCGGCTGCGCGGTGCGTGAATGCGCCGCCAGTCATGAACACCAGCCGCCGCTCGAGACCAGGTCGCGCCGCCGCCAACTGCTCGTAGAGCGCCATCCCGCTCATTCCGGGCATCAACAGGTCGCACATCACGACGTGGAACTCGCGGTCTCCCAGGAGCAACTCTAGCGCCTCCTGGCCGGTGGTCCGTACCTCCACGTCGTGTTCGTCCGACAAGAGGCGGCTGAGCATGTTGGCCACGGCGAGTTCGTCATCCACCACCAACACTTGCCCGCGCCTTCCGGATACGGGGGTCACCGCGGCGAAGGGTGTGGGCGTGGCGTGGTAGCTGATCGGTTCCGCGTGCATCACGTGGAGCGAGACTCGAAACGAGGTGCCCTTTCCGAGTTCGCTCCGTGCGCGGATTTCGCCGCCCAGAGAGCTGACGATGTTGTGGCAGATCGGCAAGCCCAACCCGGTTCCCACCCCAGCGGGCTTGGTGGTGAAGAACGGATCGAACACACGGTCGAGCAGCTCGGGTGGGATGCCCGATCCGGTGTCGGAAATCTCCACCGTGGCGCTCCCGGGACCGTCAGCTTTCAGAGTGACACGGATCTCATGATGCTCTGGATGTCCTGGGGGCAGCGCCTGCGTGGCGTTGGTGAGCAGGTTCAGGAACACTTGTTCGAGCTTGGCGGCGTTGCCGCGGACCGTGGGGACGTCCTCGTAGGATTCCACCAAGCGAGCCCGTGCAGCGATCTGACTGCCCGCCACCTTGATTGCCGCGGCGAGCACCAGCCGCAAGTCCACTGGGTTCACCTGCTCCTGGTCGGTGCTGGAGAACTCGCGAAGGTCGCGCACGATGCTGCTGACCCGCTCCGCGCCGTGCTGCGCTTCCTTGAGGCGATCGAGCAGTTGCTCCAATCGCTGCTCCGAGGCGGTCAGCTGGGGAAGCTCCCGGAGCAAGTACTGCAGATTCAGCAGGACGTAGGCGAGCGGGTTGTTGATCTCGTGCGCGACACCGGCGGCGAGCGTCCCGACGGCGGTGAGCCGATCGGCTTGTATCAACTGGGCCTGCAGCTCACGGCGGCGGCTCAGCTCGCGCCCCAGAAACAGGATTGCCGGCTGCCCGTCCCATTCAGTGAGCATACTGAGAACTTCGACGTGCACCGTGTTTCCGTCGTCTCGTTGCAGTCGGATCTCGACGGGATGGATCTGCGCGCGAGCTTGCTCCAGTGCCCGGGTGCTCTCCCGCAAGAGTGGGAGGTCGTCCAGATGGATGACACGTTCCACCCCCGGTTCCCGCAGTTGTTCGAGTCGATCCATGCCGACGAGGCGCAGAGCCGCCGAATTCGCATACACCGGACCGGCCGGGCCCACGATCAGCACGGGCTCGGGAGCCGCCTCGATTACGCGGCGGTACAACGCCTCCGAAGTCACCAGGGCACGTTCGGCCTGATGTCGTTCTGCGCTGTCGAAGATGACTCCCACAGTGGCCCGCTGCTCGCCGATTCGGGTCGCGGTACGAGCGATGCGCACGGCCAGGCGCGTCCCGTCCTGGCGCAGCAGGTCCAGATCCACGATCCCGGTGTCGATGCCGGATGGGTCGTCGCAGTCGAGCTTGGGCAAGTCCTGCGGCGCAACCAGCTGGTTCAGCGAGAGCCCGCCCAGCTGTTCGGGGGGGTAGCCGAGCAGCGTCCCCGCGGCACCGCTGACGAAGTCGCGCTCCGGGCCCTCCCCGGCGACGCGGACCAGCACGCCCAAGCCCGCCCGGTCCGCCGCAGCCAGGATGGATGCTCCCAGTCCTCGGAGTGGCTCGATCTCACCGCTGTGGTCTGTCGCCATGGCCTCCTCGAGGCGACAGTGTACGGGCCCTGGGGCCGACTGAGAAGTGGGCAGCGAGCTAGTTCCCGGCGCGAAACCGGCTCCGGACGACATGCGCCCCCCACCGGGTGAGGGCGCACGTCGTCCTCCACAGCCCGAGCCATCGCCGACTAGCGTTGTCATTCCGGGGTCTTTGACCAAGACCCCGAACAATCCACGCGGGCGTGGCGGGGCCCCACCCCAAAACCGTTGCGGTAGTTCTCAGTCCATCTAGCGCCGAGAACCAGCCGACGCTGCATTCGGCCACAAACGGCGCTATGAGCTGCCAGGTGAGACTAGCCTCCCTGGCTCAGCTCCTGTTCGTCGTTGCCGCTGCTGCTACGGTCCACGGGTTCGTGCGCACTGGGATTGACGCCGAGAAGCGCAACGCGTGCGGTGCGCTGTGTGCGCTCCAGCCGGACTACGCCGCGCGCAATCGACTGGCCCCGGACTTCGATCTTCCCACGCTCCGCGGCGGCAGATTCCGGCTGGGCGAGCATCGGGGCGAGGTGGTCATCCTGAACTTCTGGACGAAGACCTGTCGTCCCTGCCTGGAGGAGATGCCCTCACTGGTGGATTTGGGGCGCATGCTGAGCGACCGCGAGGACGTGCGATTGGTCACCATCTCGACTGACGAGAGCGCCGACGATATCGCCACCACGCTGAAGTCCGTGGGGATCACGGATCCGCCGTTCGAGGTTCTGATCGATGCCGACGCGGCAATCGTGACCGGGAAGTATGGCACCAAGCTGTTTCCGGAAACGTGGTTCATCGACCGCGACGGGATCATTCGGGCCCGCTTCGATGGTGCTCGCGAGTGGGGTGAGGCCCTGCCGGCCAGCTTGGCTGAGTCGCTCGCCGGGCCGTCGTCGTGCCCGGTCGAGTTCCTACGTGGCCTACCGCGCCGCGGCCAGGCGTATGTGTGTGAGTGAAGTCCGGGAGGGCTACCGGAACTCCAGCCGCCAGCGGATGTCCGCACCGAGGTTGCCGAGGGACGAACTCGAGATGTCGTTGACGTTGTCGTACGATCCCTCGACGCTCACGCGTCGGCTGAGTCGCCACTCGACGTTGGAGCGGACCTCGCGCGAGTCGGTCAGACCGCTGGTGACGTTGGCCCGGATTCGATCGGCCAGTCGCTTGCCGATGGTGACGGTCGGCTCGGTGCGCCCGGTGCGTGACGAATAGGCGCTGCCGAACCGGAAGTCGTCGATGACTGGCACTGCTTCGGTAACCGCCTTGTCCGCGCCGGAGAGGGTCCCGAGCGCTTCCAGCGCCACGCTCTCACCCACGCTCGCCGAACGTGCCTGGTCCAGCTCGGCCCGAGTCAGCCCCACCGTGAGCAACAGGAAGATGTCGTCCTGCGAGAGCGCGGGTTGGCTGGTCAAGTCCACGCGCAGCTTCTCCGCGTCGCCGTACGCGTGCATGACGATGTTCCACTGCCCTCCGGCGGCGGCGGTCGTCGTGCCCGAGCCAGCGGCATCCTGCCCACCAGAATCCCCCAGTGTTTCGGAGTAGCGTCGGTACTCGGTGACGGCGGTGACGTCCACCTGGGGCGCGATCCGGGTCAAATCATCGAATCTCACCTGACCCTGCTGGATCTCGAACTCGTTCCGCCGCAGTCGGAAGTCCCCGCCAGGGCGGACCTGCACGGTACCTCGCAGCCCGAAGCGCTGGTTCGTCCCTGCCAGCTTGAGCCCTTCGCGAGCGATGTCGAGCTTGGCGTTCACGAAGTTGTTCTTGATCAACAGCGGCTGGCTGGACTTCAGCGTCACGTCGAACTCGATGGAGTCGTCCGCCGGATCGTAAGCTTCGAACTCGGTACGCTTTCCTCGCTGAGTGAGCGTATTGATGTCTGCTGACATGGTGATGGGTCGCGTGTATGCGAACGACCGAAGCGTGACGTCGCCGGTCAGCCTCGGTAGCGCGCTTCGGCCCTGGGCGTCGCGCGCGTTGGGATCCCAGGTGGCCACCAGATCCGCATCCGATCGGGTGTCGACACCGTCCGTGGGGGAGAACGTGAGCGACCGGACGGTGATCACGCCGCGCGCCGCCCCGAGTCGCCAGTTCCGCAAGGGCGCTGCGCCGGTGACCTGGATCGTCCCGTTGCCGATGCGCGCCGACCCCCGGCGCACTCGGACCTCGTTGCCGCCGATACCGAGTTCCAGTTGTAGGTCGCTCACCGGAGCCGTCAGCCCGCGGACCGTCAGATTGCTGGCCTCCACGGCGACTGCTCCGGAGTAGGCGAGCGACCGCACCGGCCCGCTCACGTGGAGATCCCCACGCAGCTCGCCACTGGCCCGCTGGACTCTGGGAATCAGACCTGCCAGGGCCGACAAGTCCACGGGTCGCAGGCGCAGCGAACCGTCCAACTCGGCGCCTTGTCCCAGACGGGTCACCGTCGCTTGCGCGTCGACCACCCCTTCCGGTCCCTGCTCCGTGGCGACGGCCAAGGCCAAGGCCGGTACTTGCAGGCTGTGCTCTTGCATGACGATGGTTCGAGCTCCGGGCAGAAGCTCCACGCTCAACCCGTCGCGACGCATCGAGAATGTGGACACGGTGACGCTCGCGTGGGCCGCATAAGGCTGTTGCAGGGCGAGTTCCTCGATGCGCACCTTGGCCGAGAGCTTGCCGTCTGGCCGCGGGTTGAGCAGGTCACCGCCCAGCTCTGCGATCGCACCGAGATCGAGCTCACTCAGCTCGACTTCTCCCTGGACACGCTTGGCGCGCTGTCGCGTGACCTGCAGATCGTTCAGCCGTACCTGTTCGCCAAAGAGGCCACCGTTGATACGAAAGACGCCGGCCACGCGATCCTGGTCGTACTCGGCGCGATCGAACGGTGCTGGAATCGGCTGCCCGCACCGAGTCGTACCCGCGGTCCGAGGCTCGTGCGGCTTCGGCTCGAGCTCCACGTACAGCTGGGAAGCCGGCAAGGTGGATCCACCGATCCGTGTCGGCGTGATCGTCACGTGGGTGTCCACGGCCATGGCATCGACGGTGCCGCTGACCTCGGCGACCCCATTGGCCTTGGCATCCAGCAGCTTGCCGAGTGCACCCAGCGCCTGGATCTCTTCCACGGGAACGCCGGTCGCGACGACCTGTCCGCTGAGCTTCGCGCCCTGTCGCATGCTGAGCGAGCCGAGCAGAGTACCGCTCCCTTTCTTGATGGTGGCACTGGGCACGTCCAGCTCGAAGCCGAGGTAGCTCGCGTCCCGATCCATCCAGCGAAAGTCGAACTCTGCGTGACCGGCGCCGTACCGCTCCTCGTACACGTCCGCGGAATGGACGTCGACGTCCCCCCGCACCTGGAGCCGGCCTCCTCCGCAACGGTCTCGCGGTCCACCGAGGTCGAAACGCACTTGGGCCTCCACGGCGCAGGTGCCATGGATCTGCGTGAAGCGCGGATCTCGATCGAAATGCCACATGGCGAAGAAGTCTCGAAAGTCCAGTCGATCGCTCCTGACCGCGGCATCCAGTGCGAGATCCGCTTCGCCATCGAAGTCCAGGCGTGCGGTGGGGACGGAGTAGTCGCTGCGCCCCTTACGCACCTGGACATCGGCGACTTCGAGCTCGAGCGGCCGAAAGCGCACGTGCTCGGTGCGCACGTTCCCGACCGGAAACCCCCCAAACACGAAGTCGTCGATGGCAACTTTTCCGGTGAGCAACGGGTCGCTCATGTCGCCATCCATGGTTGCGCTCAGCTTGGCCCGGCCCGCCCAGGGGATCTCCGCCAGCGGCGAGATGTCCGCTAGATCCACGGTGGACTCGTCCACGTCCAGGTGAATGAGGTTGCTGAATCCGATGGACACAAAACGCGCGAAGAGCGAGCTCTTCCCGAAGGTGACCCGTGTGTCGTAGAACAGGAGTGCGTCGAGCCGGGCTCCGATGCGCCCACGAATCGAGGCGGACGGGACGCCGATCATGTGGCGGCGCCCGGTGTCGTGCACGGACCGGTCGAAGACCTCGAAGTTTCGGGGCTGCGTGACCAGGTCGCCATCGATCTTCAGTGGGTCGAGTGTGCCCTTGAGCTCGGTGACCTCGGCGCGCTGGATGTCCCAGGCGACGATGGTGTTGTCGGTCACGGCGAGATCCCGCATCAGGCCCGGGAACTGGATCTCGAGGCAATCCAGACGATCCACGTGAATCGGCACACCCGGCGCCAGCGGACGAATGCGGACTCCCGTGGCGATCGCCTTCCCGTCGGCAATTTCGGCCTCGAAGCGTGGGAGGCGGATCTGCCCGTCGGCGAGGTCGATGTCGGTCTTGAGTGTCTTGGCGAGCCGGTAGCCATCGAGCTGGATCTGGCCTCCGCGAACCTTGCCGTTGAGCTGGGGGAGCGGCTGACTCCCGTCGTGCCGCACGTCGGCCACAACCCCGACCCAGCCCCGAAGTCGTCCCATCTGGACGAATCGATTCGCCAAGGACAGCGGGGTCCGAAGCACGACGTGCCCGGACACGACGGGAGGGAGTCCCTCCCTGGTCTGCACGCGCAGCTGCGACAGTCGCAGCGCGACTCGCGCCGGATCGTCTTCCTCGGCCGCTTCGACTCCGGTACAGCTGGGCTGTGTGCCACGTCGCGCATCCGTGTCCATCAGCCCCAGCAGGGAGAGACGACGAACGAGCACGTTGTCGGGCTCGATCCGCGCTCGGAGATCCACCGCGCACAGGACGTCCTCGTCCACTGCGACTTCGGGCGAACCGACCTTCTTGTCGTTTTTGTCGTTCTTGTCGTTCTGTTGTCGAGACTCGGCTGGCTTGCCTTCAGGAGCAGCAGCGACAGAGCGCGAGCGCTCGAGCGTGGTTTCGGCGATTCGCAAGGCGATCTCGAAGCTCGGACCCCAGTCCGCGAACACGTCGAGGTCGAGCGGGCCCGCCTCCACGAGCACACCGTCCACGTCCAGCGCGATCATCGCGTCCGTCACGGCCAATGAGGAGAACGGCGCTCGGGCCAACTCCGCCTGCTGCTCACCCCGTTCGGGAAGGCGGTAGGCAACATTGCTGAGGCGACCATCGCGCACCACGAATCGTCCTCGGGGTGCATCGAGCTCGATGTCGCCGACATCCAGTCGTCCAGCGAGCAGCGAGAAGATGCGAGGTCTGATGCTGAGACGCCGAGCCGTCAGCGCTGGCGCGCCCGCATCGGAGGCAGGAACCTCGAGGTCCTCCATCGAGACCTGCAGCGGCCACAGCTGCATCTGAACGCGGTACCGCGCGGCCAGTCCGAGCTCCTCTTCCAGGACCCGGGCTGTCTCTGCCGCGGCCCACGCCTGGACCGGCTCGGAGCCCACCAGCAGTCCCCCGCCCAGAGGAAGGCTGCCGATGAGGGCGAAGACCCCGCACAGCAGTCGAGCGACCAGCCGGCCCATGTCCAGGCGACTCCGACGCTTCTGCTTTTTGGCTTTTCGGCCGACCATTGGCTCAGACCGGTGGACCTCCGTTCGACGCGGCGGTCCGGGGGCGGCATGCATTATGCCTGACGACAGCTTGACTCAGCTCATTCCGGGAGGCGAGAGGCACGATGCCCAGGACGCCAGCGGATACTGTGCTAAGTGACGCCGCCTGGCCCAGCCAAGGCCGATAGCAGACTGAACCTCGGAGAGTTCATGGCCGGAAGAGTCGGCACTGGTCGAATCGAGGGGTCCGAAGCCCAGTTGGCGCTCGAACGCGCCGCGCTTCGGGCTGAGTCGCGTCTCGACGAGTCGGACTTGACGCGCCTGCCCCGCGATCACTTTGATGGTCTCGACCCCGTTGCCGTGCGGTCGGTCCTGGACCGGGTGCTCATGGGTCGGTGCCCGGCCGAAGGGCTGGATGCCCTTCGAGACTGTGGTGCGCTCGCCGCGTTGCTCCCTGAGGTCGAGGCGCTGGTCGGGTTCAGCGACGCCGAGTGGCGCCACAAGGACGTCTGGAAGCACACCAAGCAGGTGGTCGAGCAGAGCGTGTGCCTGTTGGGTGTGCGGTGGGGCGCGCTCCTGCATGACATCGGCAAGGTCAAGACCCGGCGCATCGAGCCCAACGGTGAAGTCCATTTCATCGGCCACGCCGAAGTCGGGGCCAGGATGTTCGACAAGCTGGCGCGTCGGTCAGGGTGGTTCGCCAGCGACCGTGCGCTGCGCGACCAACTCCGCTTCCTGATCCAGCACCACCTTCGCGCGAGCCAGTACGACGGTTCCTGGACCGACAGCGCCGTGCGCCGCTTCGCCCGCGAGCTGGGAGCATATCTCGAAGACCTGCTCAATCTTTCGCGAGCCGACATCACGACGAAGCGCCCAGAGAAGCGCCGACGCGGCGTCGCCCTGATCGACGAACTGGCCACGCGCATCACCCAGCTCGCGGCGGAGGACGCAGTGGTTCCACCGCTACCCAGCGGCCTGGGAGACCATCTCATGCAGCACTTCGGCCTGCCCCCCTCGAAGCGCATCGGAGAGATCAAGCAGGCGCTGGAGTCGGCGGTGGAGGGGGGCGAGCTCGAGCCCCACCAAGAGGCGGAGTACTACATTCAGTTTGCCTCGAACCACCGGGAGCGGTTTGGGCTGTAGGCTGCCCGGTGCGCCGACATCGCGCTGGCGCGGCGCGCGCCGTCGGCGCTATACATCCGCCCAGGGCTAGCGAGCGAACGTGACGGACCGCCAGCACGAATCCGGGTCGGGGCCTACCGACTTGCAGCTCTTTGCCAGAGCGCTCGGCCTGGGTCTGCTCGGAGTTGCCGCAGTGGGGTTGGTGGCTGCGCTGGCGTCGGCGGAGCGGGTCAAGACGCATGCGGCGAAGGCGCTCACCGCGATTGAGCCACCTTCCCTGGCCGAACCCCAAGGCGCCCGCGAGCGACTTGAGGCAGCACCCTTGACGCCGGAGCTCCGACGCAAGGGACATCACGAGTGCTACCCGCACGACCCGATCGGACTTGGGCCCTACGCGCCCTACCGTAACCTCATCCTGGGGCGTATCGCGATTCCCCAGCAGGGTGGGCACACCGACGACTTCGGCTATGACGTCGTGGTCCATTTCCACGGTCACACCGCGGTGCGAAAGACACTCGTGCAGGTGGCTCGCGGGGTTGCGTTCGTGGGCATCGACAAGGGGCTGGGAAGTGGTCGGTACTCGGGCCCCTTCAAGAACCCCCAGCTGTTTCCCCAGCTCCGAGCGTCCATCGAGAAGGCGCTGCGGCGTCACTCCGGTGACGAACGCGCCCACATTCGACACCTTGCGCTCTCTGCCTGGAGTGCAGGCTACGGCGCCGTCAACGAGATCCTTAAGCTGCACGCGGACGAAGTCGACGGCGTGATTCTGCTCGACGGGCTACATGCAGCCTGGAGCCGCGAGTACCGACGCCACGACGGCAGCATCCAGTCCCTGAGTGCCCGGAACATCACCCCGACCTTCGACTTTGCCCGACGTGCGCTGGACGGCGAGAAGATCTTCATCTGGACCCATTCGCGAGTGACGCCCCGCTACCCATCGACGGCGCAGACGGCCAATCTGCTGTTGGATGAGCTCGGGCTGGTCCGGGCACGAGTGGACGACGACCCGGGTGATTACGGCCAGGACGGCGCGGTGGATGCGCAAGGGTTGCACGTCTGGTCCTTCCGCGGTGGAGACCAGCGGGCGCACTGTGCACACATCGCGCACATTGCGCGTGCGGTGCGCGACATCCTCGAGGAGGAGTGGGATACCCCACCCATGGACCGCAACGTCCCGCCGACACCGGCACCCAAGCTGGGCGGTGGCTCCGATCCTGCCGAAGAGGCGACGATGCTGCAGCTGGTCGCCGCCGACGAGGCCCCGGACGAGCCGACTGCCGATCCACCCGGCGAGGCGCACGCCGCCGCCGGTGGCGACGTGGACCGCGCGGGCCTCGAACCGAGGCCGCTGCGGGCGACGGAGCCGGGACCCGCGGTGACTGTGGACCCGTCGGGCGCCGAGGATTGACCGGGCGGCGAAGACGGCAGGGCTGAAGGCCGATGACGGCTACTTCGCGCGCCGGCCCTGCCAGTGATACCTGCCGCGCGCTGCGCACACGCGTTCTATCAGCGTTTCGACCGGCTTGGCCTGTCCTGGCTCGTAAGGATGCTCAGCACGGTTGCGGCGCAGCGCCTCAGCACAGTCCGGGTTTCGATCGTCTTTGACCTCGAACGACGCCCCGTCCTCCACGGCGGACGTCGTCAAGGTCACGTACCGGGCTTCCGTCGCGTTCGGGCTCGTGCGTGACTGAGGGCCTGCCGAGTACGGCAGCTCCACCAGGCGATCGAGCCGCCGGCCGCGCGCGACATACAACGCCTGCCAGTAGATCACGCGGTCTTCGTCCAGCTCTTCGCGGCGATAGCACCAGAGAGTGTCCTCGGAGCGATCGCCGAGTCCTGCCGGGCGGCACCGCTCCACGTCCAGCTCGACGGCGAGCTCACGCTCGTCGCACCAGTCGCGGAAGTTGAACGGCGCGTCTCCTCCGGCGTCGGTGGGCGACGACCCCGGCAGCGGGTCGCTCAGCACGTCTGCGGGATCCTCCGTGCTGCCGATTTCCTCCGAGGCTGGAGTGGATTCGCCTGGGTCGTCATCCGTCGAGCGTGGCTCCGTGCTGCCCTGCGAGAGACCGCCGGTGCAGGCGCTCGCCACCAGCAGGATCGCGCCTGCCACGACGGCGGTGAAGCCTCCGCCCCGCTCCCGGTTGCCGAGCATCGCCCGGCGAGCATGGCACGATTCGGCGGGTGGGTACCCGGGAAATCGCCCAGGCATGGCCGCGGTGATTGGTGGCTCCGCGGCTGACCGTTTGCGCTATCGTTCGTCCTGGAGCATCCAGCGGAGTCTCAGATGCAGGCCATGAGTCTTTCACAGCCCGCGCCGATTGCCGCAGCGCCGCTGAGGCTCGTGGATCTGCCTGCCCCACATCCCGGCCCCGGACAGGTCCGGGTTAGAGTCAGCGTGTGCGGGGTTTGTCACACTGACCTGCACACTGTCGAAGGGGATCTGCCGCTGCTGCGGCTGCCGTTGATTCCCGGCCACCAGGTGGTGGGTCGTGTGGACGAAGTGGGTGACGCCAGCACAACCCGGGTGCGAGTTGGAGCCCGAGTCGGGATCCCTTGGCTTCACTCGACGTGCCGCTCCTGCGACTTCTGCTCCCGCGGGACCGAGAATCTCTGTCCGGATGCGCGCTTCACCGGGTTGCACGCCCACGGTGGCTACGCAGAGTACCTGATTGCCGAGGCGCCGTTCGTCTTGCCGCTGCCGGACGCGTTCTCCGACCTGCAGGCCGCCCCGCTGCTGTGTGCGGGTATCATTGGCTATCGGTCGCTCCGTCTGGCAGACGTCGCTCCGGGAGAGCGTGTCGGGTTGTTTGGTTTTGGCGCCAGTGCCCACCTCGCCCTTCAGGTCGCTCATCACTGGCGCTGCGAGGTGTTCGTCTTCACCCGTGCTGCTGCACATCGACACCACGCCGCAGAGCTCGGCGCGGCCTGGGTCGGTGGAGCCGAAGACCGTGCTCCGGCACTGCTCGATCGAGCCGTGATCTTCGCGCCTGCCGGACCGGTGGTTCCACTCGCGCTGGCGAAGGTGCGACCCGGTGGGACGGTGGCGATCAATGCCATCCACATGAGTCCGATCCCGGAGCTTCCCTACCGGCTTCTGTACGGCGAGCGGACCCTGCGCAGCGTGGCCAATGCGACCTACTCCGATGGTGAGGAGTTTCTGCGCGTGGCCGCCGAAGCGAACCTTCAGGCCGCCGTGACCACCTACCCGCTCGCGGAGGCCAACCGTGCGCTCGACGACTTGAAGCACAGCCGCATCAATGGCGAGGCGGTACTGGCCATTGGGTGAGACCTCACGCCGGGCGTGGTGGCTATTCCAACGGTGAGAAGGAGCCCGGCCCCGGTACCGCACGCGCCAAGAAATCCAGCGTATCCTTCACACTCTCGGAGATGGCTGCCGAGCCCGTGCGATGCGGCAATTCGCGCAGCAGCGTCGTGAGTGACTGCAGCATCTCCGCCGCGGACTCGAAGCGCGCTTCGGGATCCTTGGCCAGGGCACGTCGCACGATGGCGAGGAGCGGCTCCGGCACGTCCGGGCGCAACTCGCTCAGGTCGGGGATCTTCGCCTTGAGCACGCGCATGGCAATGGCCACGTCCGTGCCATCACCCCCGAACAGGTAGCGCATCGAGAGCGTTTCCCACATCACCACTCCCATGCTGTAAAGGTCGCTTCTGGGGGTGGCGGCCTGCGCCTCCAGCACTTCCGGGGCGATGTAGCTGACCTTGCCCTTGACTACCCCCGGCGCGGTCCGACTCGGGCGATCCATTGCCCGAGACAGCCCGAAGTCGGCGAGTTTCACGACGCCGTTCTTGCCGATCAGGATGTTGGCGGGTGCCACGTCGCGGTGGATGACCGGGGCGGGATTGCCTGCATCGTCGACGCGTTCGTGCGCGGCCCGGAGCGCCCGCAAGACCTCGATGGAGATGGCGGCGACGAGGTACCAGGGAGTGCGCCGACCCCGTCTCGAGAACGCGCCCGCGTAGCGGTCCAGACTCAAGCCGTCCACCCACTCCATCACGATGAAGTAGCAGCCGTATTCGTCGATGCCGAAGTCGTGGATCTGCACGATGTTCGGGTGGTTCAGCTCGGCCACCACCCGCGCCTCCTCCACGAACATGTGAGCAAACTCCGCGTCCTTGCTCCGGTGTTGCAGCAATCGTTTGATGGCGACGCGACGGCGGAACCCGGCTTCGCCGTGGGTGAGCCCCAGCCAAACGCTGGCCATGCCACCCCTGCCGGCGGGCTTGATCGGTTCGTACTTTCCAGCGAGTAGCTGGCCGCGGGGTGAGTCCATGGTGGGCTCCTCAAACGGACAGGCGACGGCCCGTGCCTCTCGCGTGTGTCACGGGCTTGGCCCGGGAGTCAACCACCTGTGAACGGTGCATTCCACCGAGATTTTCGCATCTGCTGGCAACCGAGGCTGATGCGGGGCCACCCGCGCGCGCCACCGACCGGTCCAGCCGTGCTTGCACCCCCGGCGAAATCCAACCGAAATACCGGAATTCCGGCCAGGTTGTGCATCTGAGCCCTTTCAGCGCCGCAGACTGGCGGCTACCCTGCCCGCGGCAACTCCAAGCGAGGGAGAAGAAGCGATGGCATCAAGATTCGTCTCCGGCGCGCTGCTGGCTGCGGCGGTCGCGGTGATCGGCTGCAGCGGCCAACCGACTGCCATGGAAGTCTGCAAGAAGCTCGAAGGCGCAGGTGTGGCCAGCAATTGCCGAGAGGGCAAGAAGCAGGGCCCGGCGGCCATCGCCAAGGAGCTGGTGGTCTTCGACGTGGTGGGTCTGGCTGGACGCCCCGGTGAGGTGATGGTGTTTGCCGAACGGCCCCACTATCTCAACACGTACAAGACCTACAACCAGCTGGGCACCTACAACGCGATGCGCCGGCACGGGAACGAGGACAAGCTGGTGTTCGTCGCGTTCAACGAGAAGGCATCGGAAGAGCTGGACAAGAAGTCCCAGGAGGTCGTGGATGCGTTGTAGGCGAGCGCACTCGCTGGGGTTCGCTCGCGGCGCGGCGGGTACCAGCGGAGGAATCCGCAGGCCGGTAT
>CAZSVU010000038.1:17345-37957 GCA_964610275.1 uncultured Polyangiaceae bacterium
ACTGAGTTCGTACCGAGGCGCCCGAGCGGGGCTCGGGCGCAGGTTGGGGAAGCAGGCGGTATACTGAGTTCGTACCGAGGCGCCCGAGCGGGGCTCGGGCGCAGGTTGGGGAAGCAGCCGGTATACAGAGTTCGTACCGAGGCGCCCGAGCGGGGCTCGGGCGCAGCTGTGGTACACCCGTCGCATGGCGGAATACGTCTTTGCGATGCATCGGGTCACCAAGGTCCATCCCCCGGACAAGAAGGTGCTCGAGAACATCACCTTGGCGTTCTTGCCCGGGGCCAAGATTGGAGTGATCGGTGCCAACGGGTCTGGCAAGAGCTCCCTGTTGCGGATCATGGCGGGTGTGGATCGGGAGATCGACGGCGAAGCGTGGCCCATGCCCGGGATCAAGGTGGGCTACTTCGCCCAGGAGCCCGAACTGGGTGCTGCCACGACGGTCCGCGCCGCAGTCGAACAGGCCGTCGCCGACACCCGCGCGCTGCTGGACGAGTTCGAGGCAGTCAGCGTGCAACTGGGCGAATCGATGTCGGACGAGCAGATGAGTGCGCTGCTCGAGCAGCAAGCGGAGTTGCAGGACCGCATCGATGCCTCGGATGCGTGGAATTTGGACAATGCCGTGGAGGTCGCCATGGACGCCTTGCGGCTACCGCCCGGCGAGGCCGAGATTGCCTCCCTGTCCGGTGGTGAGAAGCGCCGGGTCGCACTGTGCCGAGTACTGCTCGAGCGTCCCGATCTGCTCCTGCTGGACGAGCCCACCAACCACCTTGATGCAGAGAGTGTGGCGTGGCTCGAGCACTACCTTCAGGACTACCCTGGCACCGTCGTGGCAGTGACGCACGACCGCTACTTCCTCGATGACGTGGCAGGGTGGATTCTGGAGTTGGATAGAGGGCGCGGCTACCCCTATCGAGGGAACTACTCGGGCTGGCTCGAACAGAAGACCCAACGTCTCGAACGCGAGGAGAAGCAGGAGAGCGCTCGTCGCCGCAAGATCTCGCGTGAGCTCGAGTGGGTGCGCGCTTCACCCAGAGCCCGGCAGGCCAAGAGCAAGGCGCGACTTTCCGCCTACGAGGAGCTGATCGAACAATCCACGCGAGACTCTGCGGATGCGGGTGACATCAGCATTCCACCTGGTCCGAGGCTCGGGGAGACCGTGATCGAGGCGGTGGACCTGAAGAAGGGGTACGGCGAACGGTTGCTGTTCGAAGGTTTGAGCTTCCGCTTGCCGCGAAGCGGAATCGTGGGGGTGGTGGGACCAAATGGGGCGGGAAAGACCACGCTGTTCCGGCTCCTGACCGGACAGGAACGGGCGGACGGTGGTCAGTTGGAGTTCGGCGAGACCGTGCAGTTCGCCTACGTGGATCAGAGTCGCGAGGCGCTCGATGGGCAACACTCCGTGTGGCAAGAAATATCGAGCGGCCAAGAGACCCTGCCGCTGGGCAAGCGAGAGGTGTCGTCGCGCGCCTACTGCTCTTGGTTTGGGTTTCGGGGCAGCGACCAGCAGAAGCCCGTGGCGGTGCTCTCCGGTGGGGAACGCAACCGAGTGCATCTCGCCCAGCTGCTCAAGGCGGGCGGGAACCTGCTCCTGCTCGATGAACCGACCAACGACCTGGACGTCGACACCCTGCGATCACTCGAAGAGGCGCTGCTCGGATTTGCCGGCTGCGCGGTGGTCATCACTCACGACCGCTGGTTTCTCGATCGCATCGCCACCCACATGCTGGCTTTCGAGGGCGACAGCCAAGTGACCTGGTTTGCTGGCAATTACGCTGCCTACGAGGCGGACCGCCGTCGCCGCCTGGGAGACGAAGCGGGACGACCGCGCCGCATCAAATACCGGAAGCTCATTCGCTAGCGCCGAGAACTAGCTCCCCGGAGCGGTCGGCCGGTTCGCCATCTTGCCGCCGCGCGACTGCTGACGTGACTCGCCCCCCGCCCAGCTTTGGCGTATGGGGGTGAGCTTAGGTTGGGCGAGAATCGAACGGAGCTTGAGCTGCAACTGCGCATCGAGCGCATGATCGGCGAAACGTTGGACTGTTTCGTGGCTCCCTCGGTTCGTGCGGCGCTCATGGACGGCGCGCGAATGGCGAGTCCTGGCCGTCAGCTGCCCGCGGACGCGGCATCTTTGCAAGAATTTCTCAGCGGACCACTTCGCCGAGTGCTGGCCGACCGTTTGGGGACCGACCTGGCGGCAACCGTGCTGCGCCAGTTCGAGGCCTCCACCTCGACGCTGCCGCCGCCGGTCATGGCTCGGCAGCGAAGCCGATCAGGCCGCAGCTCCAGTGGTTCGCTGCGCGCGGTCACCCCGCCTCCCCGGGACTCTTCTCGTCCGCCGGCGCCCAGCGGGCGGCGGACGTCGTCGGCGCCGCCACGCCGGACCCACACGCCGGGGCCGAGTCTCCGCGTGGGAACGGCCATCGGCCGCGTGCGTCTGCCAGCGGAGCGGTCCGGCTCCGCGCTGCACGTCGGGGGCGCTCCGCCCGCGCTGTCCACGGATGCCGAGCCGTTGTCGACGGCAGACGCCGACGAGTGGCTGGCCGCGGCGGACGCCGTGGCAGACTCCTCGACCCGTCCCCGGCGTCAGCTGCCGCTGGTGCTGGTCGTCAGCCGTGACGGCTCGGCTCTGGCAGCGCTGCGCGCGCTGCTCGATCCTCGAGCAGCGGTCGAACGGGTCACGAGCCTCTTTGGGCTGCTCCACCAGATCGAAGCTGCCGCCGGTGCTCGTTGCGTCGTCGTTCTCGATTGTCGCCAGCCGCCCGTTCGTCCTGCAGCCCTGGCGGCGCTGGCGGACGAGTTCCCAGACTCGGTACGAACCGTCTTGTGGGGCGCGACGGTCGAGTTGGAGCGCTCGCTCCGCGAGGTCTCGATGGCCGCGGCGCAGTGGAGCTGTCTCGGCTCGGAGCGGCCACGCCAGCTGGCTGCTCACTGCGCTCGCCTCGTCGGCTGATCCCCTCCGGCGCCGCCGGTCGCAGGCGGCGCTCGCGATACCCAGTCAGCGCGAAACTCGGGCAGTGATCGGGATGCTGAAGGTCATCGGCTTGCCCTGCGCTGGGAACTTGATGGACTTGGCGACTCCGACCAAGCACCCCCCCAGGGGGGTTCCCATCAGCGATGCCGGCGAGACACTGGCGTTGGTCACGTTCCCCGACGGGTCGATGCTGAAGCGAATGCTGACCTGGGGCGTACCGCCCAGAGACTCCACGTGCTGCTGGAAGCAGCCCTGGATGGCTCCGCCGCGCTGTTGCACCGTGCGCGAGAGCGCCGCCGTGTCCGTCTGACCAGAAGCGGGCGCGTCGGTCTTCTGGGCCGTCGGGGGCTGAGCCGGCTCGCCGGGAGTCTGAGGTTGCGCTTGAGCGGAAGCCGCGACCGGCCCGGAGATCTCTTCCGGATCTGCGGTCGTCGCTGCCGAAGGCGCAGGCGTTGCAGCTGCCGCCGTCTGCGGCAAGGTGGCCTTCTCGCCCACGCTCTTGCGTTCGATCACCACGTATTGGGGCGCCGAGCCGGCGGGCTGCCGGACGAACAGCACGGCTGCCGTGACTCCGACCGCGGCCAGCGCTGTCGCGCCCAGTCCCGCCGCCACCCATCGCGCTCGGCGCGGGGGGACCGCCACAGCGGCGGTGGTGCCGATGGTCGACTCCCGGAGCGTGCCCTCGGACATCGTCGCCTGCTCCGTGACCAACGCACCCTTGGGCTTGGGGGGCGGCAGCGTCGAGCGGAGCGACGCCTCGGTCTTCTCGATCGAGCCGCGCCACGCTCCGTCGCGGTCTGTGAGCGGCTCCAACCCGAGCAGCCTCGGCATGTCGGATTCGAAATCCCCGCGCAGCTGTTCTGCCAGGGAGGCGCTGACTTCTTCCTCCGGTCGCCGCCGGATGTGTCGGAGCGCTTCGGCAAAGGAGGCCGCATCTGGGAAGCGCTTTTTCGGCGACTTCATCAGCGCGCGGGCGATCGCCTCGTCCAGTTCGGCCGGTACGTCCTCGCGTTCCTCACTCGCGACCGGCGGTGAGAGGTTCAGCACGCGCTGGACCGAGTCGGCCATGGTCTGGCCCTTGAACGGGTTGCGTCCGAGCAGCAGGTGCAGCAGCACCACGGCGCTGGCGTAGACGTCGCTGCGCGGGGTCGCCTCTTCTCCCGCCACCAACTCCGGGGCGCTGTAGGCGAGCTTTCCCTTGAAGCTGCCGACGCGCGAGCGGTACTCCCCCGCATCATCCGTGGCGCGCGCGATCCCGAAGTCAGCGAGTTTGACGTGCCCTTCGGTGTCGAGCAGAACGTTACCGGGAGAGACGTCGCGATGGATGATGGCGAGGGATTTGCCGTCGGATCGCCTGTAGGTGTGGGCGTAGTGCAGCGTATCGAGCACCCGCGACATGATGTAGATGAGGTGATCGACCTCGATGCGCTCTCGTACGGAAAGCGCGTACTTTGCCCACTCGGCCAGGTTGTAGCCGTGCACATACTCCAGCACCATCACGTAGGCGCCGTTCTCTTCGCCGAAATCGAGGACGTTGACGATCCCGGGGTGATGGAGGTTGCTCAGAATGCGGGCTTCGCGGATGAACAACTGCACCATGCCGCCATCGGCGACGAGCGCGGGCAGGATCTGCTTGATGACGACCGGCTTTGCGAACCCCGCGGCGCCCTCGGTCCGCGCCAGGTACACCGTGCCCATCCCGCCATGGCCGATGGGCATGACGATGCGGTAGCGGCCCAGTAGGGTGCGCCCCAGCATGTCGTCGGGATTCGTCGTCATCGCAAGGACACCCCAAACAGGCGGCCAATCGGCCGCAGCCGTTACAGGGTACCACGCTCGGAGCTACTTGGAAGGCCGACGCAAGTAGTAGTGCGTGCCCCGGGTCGGGTGTTCGAACTTCACGGGCAGGGCGTTGTGCCCGTCGGGCAGCGCGGCACTTCCCCGGAACCGCGATTGGCCGTCTAGTTCGAGTTTCTGCGCGCCCACCGACACGCTCCAGCCGGGGAGGGCCTTCCCGGCGATGAGCAGCTTGCCGTCCGCGGTGAGTCTGCCCCCGATCGGGTCGAGCGACGCCGTGGGCATTGCGTTGTCGAATCGGATGGCGATGTGCGTCTGCCGCGATTTTCGCGACGGGACGGTGGCCGCCTCGAATCGGACGGTGTGATTGCCCTCGGTGAGCGCTCCGGCCGGGAAAGCGTAGTTGGGTGAGCTGGTGCCAATCCGTCGCGAGTCCACGACCAGGGTGTACGAGGGAGCCTCGGGTGCACCTGCCCATCCCACGGTGATACGCGGCAAGTTGTTCTGGTAGAGCACGGTGTAGCGGCGGCCGTCCGTGTTCACGTGCGACGTGGGCGCGCCGCTGGCGATGGGTGCCGTGCCCGCATCGCGCAGCACGATCACTCTGCCCTCCGCCACCGACTGCTTCTCGGGTCCGTCCCGCCCCAGGCACCGCACCTCGTAGCTGTGCCGACCAGAGTCGACGGGAACGTTTGCCTGCCCCCCTCGGCCAGCCCACTGTTGGCTCCCAAGCCGCACGACCGCGCCCTTGGGGCACTGTCCGCCCAGCTTGAAGCCGATAGCCGTGGGCGGGCCAGGGTCGTGGACGGTGAAGCTGTCCCCGGCGTTGACGATTAGGTCGACGTTGCCCGGGCCTCTCCCTCCCACACTCAGCTCTCCCGTCTCTTTGAGCAGACCGGATTCCCCGCCCTGCAACATGGTGTTGGTCTTGCCCTGGACTTCGACCTCACCGAGATGCACCTCGATCTGAGTCCCGTCCTTGCCCCCGACCGTCACGTCGGCGCTGGTGTCGCCGCCTTTGGCAACGATGACTCCGCCCGGCACACTCACCGAAGCCTGCCCTCCGGAAGAGAGCCGCACCGGGCCCTTGACCGCCTGAATCAGGTAACCGCCCGGCACTCCGACGACGAATTCGCCATCCTTGAGCGTGGCGGCTTGCTTGCCGCGCTGGATGGTCACGGTGCTGTCGTCCGTCACCTTCACGCCGGTGCCCGGCTGCAACTCCTTGGAGCCCGGCGCGAGCTTCTGCCAGGCCCCTCCGGGTGGGCGCATGCTCGCGCCGTTGCCGGTGGTCTGCGACATGATCGGCGCGTTGGAGTCGTCCGCTGCCTCCGGCTCCGCAGAGGCGTTCGGTGCTGCGCCGGACTTGCCAACGACGTCGAACTCCTCGATCACCGCGCCGCCCACTCCCACTTCGATGCCCTTGCCGGCGGCCAGGTCAGTGGTCTTGCCGTCCGTCGACTCGATGCGTGCACGTCCCACGGCGATTTCGAACCGAATCCCTCGCTCGGACTTGCTCATGCGCATCTGGGTTCCGGGCTCGATCACCACCGCCCCGATGCTGGAGGCGATGCGCAGCCCCTGGTCTGAGGTCTCCAGGGTGGCCTCGCCGAGCATCACGTCCATCCCCAGGTGGCCGGGTGTTGCCTCGCTGAGGAACCGCACCACGGTCTTCGGTGTGAGCTTGAGCAAGGCGTTGCCATGCAGGCTCAAGGTGGCGGTAGACTTGTCGCCGCTCTTGACTCCGTCGCCCAGTCGAAACTTTGCGCCCTGGTCGGCGCCCTGCCACTGGTCCAGCTTCTCGGCCCAATCGCGCTCGATGGTGCCGTCGAATTCCACCAACTCCGCGACGACGTCGGTGTCCGAGCAGCGGCACCCTGGGAGGCCGAGTACTACCGTGAAGATCAACAGCAGTAGCAGCCCGCGCGTCAGCGCCACGTCGACTCCTTGAGATCCGCGTTGAGTATGGTGACACCACGGTTCTCGACGCGCACGTTTCTCCGCTGGCCGAGATGCCCCTCAGCGCGTATCGCGATCGTGTAACTTCCGGGCGGCACGTCGATCTCGAACTTGCCATCGGGCCCGGTGGTCGCCTCCGCGCCCGTCTCCACCACTAGGATCTTGGCGACCAAAGGTTGACCAGAGAACGAGCGCACCAGTCCGCGCAGCTGACCCGCTGGCAGAGCCGGCACCAGCGTGAACGAGACGGATTCCGTCTTGCCTTCGGTGACCTGAACCTTCTTCTCTACCTTCTCGAACCCTTCCACCTCGACCTTGACCGTAGCCTCGCCCACGGCGACCTTCTGCACTTCGAAGCGGCCGTCTGCCCCGCTGTCGAGGTTCTCCTCGGTGTCTCCAGCCAGGACGGTGACGAAAGCGTTGTCGATCGGCTTTCCAGCTTCGTCAGTGACGACACCGCTGACCTTGCCCGTGGGCGGCTCCGGCGGAGGCGGAGGCGGTTCCGGCTTGGGCGTGGGCTTGGGCGGTGGTGGTGGCGGTGGTGGCGGTGGTGGTGGCGGCGCGGCTGCGGGCTTTCTGCCCAAATCGATCAGGTACCGCAGACCCAGCAGCGCGCTGACTCGAGGCTCGATCGGCACGAACGGGTCGTCGGGATCCACCCCAGGGCGGCCGCTCAGCGTCACGTCGCCGAGGGCATGCAGCTGGATCTCCGGGGTCACGTGGTAGCGCAATCCCGCGGTGACCCGCATGGGCGATTGACGGGCGGGCGGCGCGCCCGATCCCAGCATCAAGTCCGTGGAGAACTCGCCCAGTAGCTCGACCGAGCCCAGCCGTTGCGCCAGGCCCAGACCGAGCAGGAGCGCGTCGAAATCGCTCAGCCCCAAGGAGATCCGATCGCCAATCCGCAGAGTGCGCGGGTCCTGCCCTGCCGACGCGCTTTGATCGAAGCGGTAGCCGGCGAGCAGCGCGAGGGTCAACCCCGAGTCTTTCGGTCGCCACGCGGCCAAACCGCGGGCATCAACGGTGGTGGCGCCGAAGTCGATGCTCGGAGCATCTTCACCCGGCAGCCACACGATCCCCTCCACGCCGAAGTGGAACGCGTCGGCGACCTGGTGCCCCAGCCGAACACCGAACCGCGGATCGCCGATCATGTTTCGGTCGCTGCCGCGGTCGTCTTTCGGGTGTGAGTTGTATCTGCCATCGAAACGTAGCGCGAGCTCGAGCCAGCGAGTGGGAGCACCCGCCAGCGAGAGCGTTCCGCCGAGCCGAAGGTTCGAGCCGTCCTGGGGCCCGACCGCCTCGGTGTAGCCGTATCCACCGGTGGCTGCGCCGGCCAAGCGGGGAGCTCGGGTGGCGGCCACGCCCACTCTGGCGATTCCGGGCAGCGCCCAGTCGGTGTCCCCCAGGCTGGGTTCGGGACCATCCTGTGCCTTGGCGGCCCGTGGGAAGAGCAGAACCATCAGCAGGGGAGCCAGCCACACGGCTCCGGTCAGGAGCCACAGCACCGCCTCTCTGCAGGGTTCCCACTTGCGCGGGGCTCTGCATCCTCCCTCGGCTCGCGCGGGTCGGCGGAGTCTGGTTTGAAGCCTCACAGTTCCGTCAGCCACCGGGCGTCCAACCGTGACCAGGCCGCGCCCGACCTCTCATTAGGCGAAAATCCATCCTACCACGCCGACTTGAGCACCGTGCCAGATTTGGGGATCCGCCGGATCCGGTGCGCATCACGCTTCATGAAGTCTGTTGCGCAACGGACGGCGGGCGGGGCCAGTGGCTTGGACACCGAGTCGACGCGGCCGTCCCGAGGACTGCCGCCACTGTCTTGCCCGCTTCCGCCGGAGTGTCTCGCAATTGGACGCACCGAAGGCGAAGGCGAGTGGCGAACTGGCGCACTGTTCATTCGCTCAGCAAGCCACGTTTCTGGCCCGGCGCTCGCGTAGCGAGTCTGCCGTTCGCTTGCGGTGCTCGCGGCGATTGCAGCACGCGGAACGGTCAACTCGATTCGGCCGAGACAGGGCGAAGTCGATCCAGGTCGAGCGGCGTCACGTCTCCCGCCATCAGTCCGACGCGCACGACGCGGTAGCCGAGATGGTCGAGCCCCAGCACCGCTTGGAGCAGTTCACCCGGTCGAAGCGTGGCTCCTTGCAGGTACTCGATCCGGGCTGCCACCGTGTGGAATTCTCCCAGCAGCCCCGCCTTTCGAGTTGCCGGCTCGGGCTGGGCATCGCCCAGCCCGAGCTCCGCGACGTAGGCACGCGCATTGATCCGAGTGCTGCCCCGCTTGCGCCTTCGCTCCACGGGGACCTCGGCAGTCTGCAGGAAGCTCTCTATTCTTTCGCGCAGCCAGGCCTGCGTCGCGTGTGCCGGGAGCGCAGAAGGATCCAGGGCGACCACGTAGCACGCGGCGGTCACGACGCGGCTCAGGGGAAGGTCGCCCGGGCCGAGCTCCGCGGCGCCCACGAACTGCAGGCCACCGCCGGTCGCATGGTTCAGACGCTCGACCAGCTCACTCGGCTCCGGTGCGGCTACCAACTTCGCGTCCAGGTACTCCCCGAGGCTGGCCGCACCTAGGGGGAGCGCGGGTGAGTACGACAGGTGCGGCTTGGGGTGAAATCCGCGCGTGTAGGCCACGCGCACTCCGGCTCGGCGCAGTACCCGGGGCAGCTCCCGAATCAGGTCGAGATGGCCCAACAGGGCCGCTGGCCCGGTCTTCATGTAGCGCAGCCGCCAACGTGAGGGAGCCTCGCTCGTCCCGCTGGTAGCGGCGATCGGTACCGTTGACGTGACGCGACCGTCCGCGGTCGTGGCCGAAACTCGAGCTTCGGCGTCACTGTTCTCGAGTCGTTCGAGTCGCGCGATCCGTTGCGTGCGCAGCTGCTGCAAGTCGCACTCGACGCCACAGCGGTAGCACAAGAGCCGCCGGTCATCTGCCGCCGCAGCGCGGGAGTTGGTGTGGTGCACCATTTGCCCCAAGGCCTTGCCACATGGCGGGCTCGCGGCCGCGCGCAGCGCGCGCCGGTACTCTCGGACCAGGAAACTCCGCTCGACTCCGAGGTCGAAATGGTCCCAGGGGGTCCGGGCGGTTTCGGCCAGAGCCCCGAGGTACGCTCCGGGATCGATCCCCTGGTGGGCAAACGCCTCGGCCCAGACCCCTTTCTGCAGCTGGTCCTCCCACGAATCGAACTGTGCCCCCTGATCGACCGCGCGCTCGATGACGGCGCCCAGGCGGCGGTCGCCGCGAGCCAGCACCCCTTCCAGCACGCTGGTCTCCGCGTCGTGAAACCGCAGCACCAGGCCCGGCTGGTTACGCCCCGCTCCTCGGAGCAGCGCCTGCTTCCGGCGGATCTCGTCGAGCGTATCCATTCCGAACCACTGGAATGGCGTGTGGGGTTTGGGAACGTGAGTGGACACGCTCACCGTGACTTTCGCTCGCTTGTTTCGTTGCCGGCCCACGCTGAGGACGCTGCGGGCGAGGCGGACGATACCGAGCACGTCGTCGTCGGTCTCAGTGGGCAAGCCGATGATGAAGTACAGCTTGAGTCGCTCGTAACCTCGTGCGAACACGCGCTCCGCCGTCTGGAGCAGCTGCGCATCCGTCACGTTCTTGTTGATCACGTCACGCAATCGCTGGGTGCCCGCCTCAGGAGCAAAGGTCATGCCGCTCGCACGCACGCGTCGAAGCTCGTCGAGGAGCACCTCTTCGAGCCCGTAGGCGCGCAACGATGCAACCCCCAGGCTGACGCTCTCACGTGCCGTTTCTCGGCCGAGCCTGAGTATCAAGGGTGAGATGTAGCTCACGTCGGCCGTGGAGAGCGCCGTCAGCCCCACCTCGTCCTGCCCCGTGCGACGCACGGCCTCGAGCACCGTGTCGACGACACAACCGGGCTCGCGCTCCCGAACCGGGCGATAGATGAAGCCAGCCTGGCAGAACCGGCACCCCTCACTGCAACCGCGCGCGATCTCCACGCTCGAGCGATCGAAGACTGTTTCTGGACCACCCACGGGGCCCCCCGCAGGGAACGGGTGATCCGCCAAGTCGGCCAGGACGCGCCGCTGGACCGGCAGCGGAACGTCCTTTCGATTTCCCCCTTGCACCACCATCAGGCCCGTGCGGGGGTCGCACTCGGCTGCGTAGAGCGAGGGGACGTACACCCCGCGCTGCCGGGTCAGTCTGAGGAGTCGCTCTGCGCGCGGGCGTCCGGCTACGCGATCCTCGGCCCAACCGAGGGCGATTTCGAGCAGCGCCTCTTCACCGTCACCGAGCAGCGCCGCGTCGACGAAGTCCGCCAGCGGCTCGGCGTGCGTGGCGGCGGGCCCTCCGACGATCACCAGGGGGTCGTCTTCGGTGCGGGAGGCTGAATGACGCGCGATGCCAGCCAGATCGAGCATCCCGAGCAGGTTCGAGTAGGTCAGCTCGAACTGCAGCGAAAAGCCGAGCACATCGAATTCTCGAAGGGGCCGCGCTGACTCCAGCGATACGAGGGGCAGACCTCGCTCGCGCAGCTGGTGAGCGAGATCGAGCCACGGTGCGTAGCACCGCTCCGCCAACGTCCGTTCGTCGTCGTTGAGTATTTGGTACAGGATCCGGTAGCCGAGGTGGCTCATGCCGATGTCGTAGACATCCGGAAACGCCAGGCAGACCTTGGCACGCACGCGGGCCCAATCCTTGCGTCGCGCCCCGTGCTCGGCGCCGGTGTAGCGCGTCGGTTTCGCGACTTCGTCGAGAAACGCGGCATAGGGATGGTCGAACAGGCGGATCACTTCGTGCGCTCGGGGTGTGGGTGACGCTCGTGACGACTGACGCGGACGTCCTGTGCCCCCCGCCTACAGGCGGTGGAGCCGACCCCGGCGGCCGGGGCGAGGACACACGTAGTGCCATGTTTCAACCAGTGCAAACCGTCGGTTCGGCCCCGACAGCGCTCCCCGGCTTCTTCGCTGGTATGGTAGCCGAGGAGCCCGACCATGCACCGCAGCGAGTCACTGCCATTGACCGCGCAGCACACGACCCGCCACCGCGGCTGGGTAGCGAGACTGCTGCTCTGCGGCCTGCTGGGACCCGGCTGCACGCGTCCGGAGTCAGGGCCGCCACCCCGGCCGGAGACCGTCTCGGAGCCGGCTTCGGCCGTGCCCATCGTCGATGCGTCCCCGCCCGCACCTCCGGAGCCGTCGGCGACTACAGCCCCCGGGTCGGTCACTGTCCGGACGCGCTACCCGCTGGACCGCACCCACTCGCCGCTCACGCGTGCCGTGCTCGACAATCTCCGACGCATCCGCGCGAGCGACCCGTCGCTGCGAGAAGACTCGTTCGCCAAAATCGGTGATTCCGTGACGGCCAGTGGGGATTTTTTTCACTGTCTGGCTACGGAGAAGGTCAACTGGGGCACGCACGCCGATTTGCGCGCCATCGTGGCGAAGTTCCGCGCCGCGACGGGCCCGAACCCATTCCAGCGCGAGAGTCTTGCCGCCCGGATTGGCTGGAGCGCCTACAAGGTTCTGGAAGGTAGCCCCAGCCCCCTCATGCGTGAGCTCACGATCATGCGGCCGCGGTATGCGCTGGTGATGTTTGGCACCAACGATATCGAGATCGGGCAGCTGCACTACTTTGCAGACCGCATGTTCGATCTCGTAGAGCAACTCACCGCGCGCGGAGTGGTGCCGATTCTGTCCACCATCATGCCCCGCCAGGATCGAGACGGAGCCGCGGCTTCGGTCCCTCGCTACAACGCAGTGATTCGCGGGATTGCCCAAGCGCGTCAGCTGCCGCTCGTCGACTATCACCGTGAGCTCGCCCAGTTGCCGGGACGGGGCGTCGGCGAGGACGGGATCCACCCCAAGACGTACGTGGGTGCTTTGGGCCGCAATGCCTGCGATTTCACCGACGCAGGACTGCAGTACGGCTACAACCTGCGCAACCTGCTCATGCTGCGCGCGCTGCAGCGTGTCTCGGCTGCCGTGACTGAGGCGTCGTTTGCTCCCGAGACGGAACCTGCGCCGCTGGCTCGAGCGGCCGTTTCGAGCGATACCTGGGTGATCCCCGCGCTCCCGTTCGTGGACGCGCGTCTGGCGACGGACGCGGACCAACGGGTTCTCGACGCTTATGCGTGCCCCTCGAAGCGCTCTGCGTCCGGTCCGGAATTCGTCTATCAGTTCCGGCTCGAACAACGCACGACGGTTCGCATCATGGGGTTCGATCGCGGGGGAGCGGACGTCGACCTTTGGCTGATGCCGTCGCCAGCTCGGCCGGAGCGCTGTCTTGGGCATGGGCGCCGCGTCATTCTCACCACGCTGCCTGCCGGAACGTACACGCTCGCGCTCGAGGTCGTGAGCACCGGTGCTACCGACGGTGGTGGCGGTGACGTGATGCTGGTCGTGCTGCGCCAGTGACCCGGCGGGTCACATTCCCGACTGCGTGAGGTCGCTCCAGGTCTGCTGTGCCCGGGATGCCCCGACCCGCACGAGTCGGATGTGCAGCACCACTCTGCTGACCGCGGAGGTGAGCTGGATGATGGGGCGGCCCTTGCCATCCATGCCCTGAAACACGGCGTCGGATCCCGGGGTCGGGTAGGGCAGGGTGAGCTCGTGACCACGACCGTGATGGGACTGCCCCCCGACGAGGCGGGAGCGAAGAAAGGGATGCCGAGGATCGGGCTGACCCGACGCCAGGTCGATCACCTCGACGCAGTTGAGCTGGGCATCGAGCGTGTAGATCCTGCGCTTGGTCCACACCTCGACGACTCGGTTGATGTTCGCGCTGAGGGCCGGTCCGGTGTCGACGCGATGCACCGCCACCTCCAAGGGATCGGCGCGCGGTGGTTTGAGGTCGGGCGGGTAGATGGGGGTTCCGAGCGGAAGGGTGGTGGAACCGAGGCGGCGGGCGGCGGAGGTCGAGCTCACCTGGCCCCCATCGGGCGGCGGCCGGGTCGACTTGCGTGCTTTCTTTCGGTGCGACATGCGTAGGCGATCTCGGGCTGCGGCGGACCCGGCGCAGCCTACCAGACGGGGGCCTCGTTGCGTCGGGGATTCCGAGTGGGCAACGCCCGCCGCCGCCCGCCACCGGTCTCGTTGGGAGACAAGCCAACGATCCCGTTCGCAGGGCAGCTATCGGCGCGCTAGAAGGTGAACCCGAGGGAGATGCGGCCGCCCAGATAGATGGGGTGGAAGGGGCCGTTCAGGTCGGCGATGGGAAGTCGCTCACCAGGGCTCAGGTTCTCGGGTCGGTCCAGTGCAATGTGCAACTCGTTGTCGCAGTCTCGCCTTTGCGCGTCACCGAGATTCGAAACGTTGTCAGCGAAACACCGCTCCTGCTGGTTGAGCTCGTAGCCCAACCCGATGCCGGCGGAGATGCTGAAGGGCCCGAAGTTGTGCTGTGAGCCGAACATGGCCATCAGGTGCCGTTCGGTGTGGCTCACCTGGTCGATGCGCCCCAAGTCGTCCGAGCTCCGGTAGGTGTAGCCGTAGTTCGTGAAGATGGCTCTCAGGAAGTAGCCCTTGAAGGGCGTGCCCATTAGCCAGAAGCCCGCGCCGATGGACGCACCGGCGAGGGGGCCGAGCCCATTGGAGTGCTGTGAGAGAACGTCGTCACGGCCGCGCAGGTTGAAGCTGGGCGGCTCGGTGTTGGCCACGAATACCGGGACGACTTCCGCGCTGAGAAACTCCCAGACCTCCACTTCCAGCTCGAGGCCGAGCCTTCCTTCGAGAAGCCAGTTGAAAGGGTCCAGCCGAATGGAGATGTCCGGCCTCGTCCACCCGCCACCACCGCTGCGGCGGGGCGGCGGAGGCTGTCCGTATCCGGGCTGCTGCTGGTAGCCGCCGGGAGGAGGCTGCTGCTGGTAGCCACCGGGAGGAGGCGGTTGATAACCGCCCGGTGGAGGCTGCTGCTGTGCGCTCGCAGCGCTCGTCGCCAACATCACGACCAGTGCCGAACTGGCGTACCCGAGAGCCGTCGGTGCTCGCATGCGGGAAGCATAGGGCGCGACGCTTCCCCGTGCGAGTGCCATTTTTGAGCGCGATTCGGTCGTTTCGCGCAATCCCACGATTCACCCACCCGGCCCGGACCAGGCTTGAAGTGCACCTACGGAGGCAGTAATGCTTCGTTAGGGAATGAGCGACAGAGCGCAGGGTGTCGCGTCTGGCAGGTGCCTGCGCACAGGAGAGACCGTCCATGCAGATCCAGCTGTCCTCAAAGGACGTTGCCGCCGCCGAAGCGGATGTTCTGGCCCTCTTCGTCGTGGAGGGTGGGCTCGACCGGCACAAGACCGTGCTGGCGCTCGACGAGCGCCTTGATGGCGCGCTGCTCAAGAGCGCGGCCACCGCCGAGTTCACCGGCAAAGCCGACCAGTCGCTCGAGCTCTGCACCCTGGGCCGGCTGCCGGCCAAGCGGCTCGTGCTCATCGGCGTCGGACCCAAGCGTGGCCTCGACGAGGCGGCGATTCGGAATTTCGCCGCCACCGCAGCCCGGGCGGCGAACTCGGCGAACGCTCGAAGCCTGGCGTTGGCGGTCCCCGAGAAGATCCCGGGCACCGGGCTGCGCGTCGTGGGTGAGGGCCTGGTGCTCGGCGCCTATCGATTCACCAAGTACCTGACCGGCGACCGCGCCCCTCGCGCTCAGTTGGAGCAGGCGGTGGTGTTCAAGCTGGACGGACGTCCCACAGCGGCGGATCGACGCGCGATCGATGCCGGCATGGAGATCGGGTACGCGGTGCGTATCGCGCGCGATGCGGTGAACGAACCGGCCAATGTGCTGACTCCAGAAGGGCTCGCCCGACTGGCGCGGCGCGTTGCGCGCAAGCACCGACTCAAGATCAAGGTGCTCGACCGCCAAGGGATCGTCGAGGCGGGCATGAAGCTGCACGCCGCCGTGGGGCAGGGCAGCGTGAACGAGCCCCGATTCATTCACTTGACCTACTTGCCGGACAAGCCCAAGGCCAAGCTGGCGTTCGTTGGCAAGGGGCTTACCTTCGATTCCGGTGGGTTGTGCATCAAGCCCGCTGCTGGCATGGGAGAGATGAAGAGCGACATGGCGGGCGCGGCCGCGGTGATCGGTCTCATGGCGGCGGTGGCGATTGTGCACCCCGACGTCGAGGTTCACGGGATCGTGGGCGCTGCCGAGAACATGCCGGACGCGGGCGCGTATCGGCCCGGTGACGTCTTCGGGTCTCTGGATGGCAAGACGGTGGAGATCGTCAATACGGATGCCGAGGGTCGCCTGGTCCTGGCCGATGCCCTGAGCTACGCTCGTCGGTTGGAGCCAGACCTCATCGTGGATGCCGCGACGTTGACCGGCGCCTGCGTGATTGCTCTCGGCAAGACCTGTACCGGCTATTTCACCCGGCAGGAGCAGTTGGCTCGCAAGGTCGAGCGCGCCGCGCGCGAGGCGGGTGAGGCGATGTGGCGTCTCCCCCTGGTCGAGGAGATGCGCGAGCAGCTCAAGAGTGACGTCGCGGATCTGAAGCACACGGGCGAGCGCTGGGGCGGGGCCATTTCTGCGGCTCTCTTCCTGCGCGAGTTCGTCGGCGAGATCCCCTGGGTCCACTGTGACATCGCCGGGCCGGCGCTGAGCGACCGAGCCAAGGGCGTCGTCCCCAAGGGCGGGACCGGACACGGGGTCCTGACTTTCCTGCGCCTGGTGGAAAACGCCGGCTGAGCCGTGAACCGGCGCCAGCGCGGGTGCCCCCAGGCGGTGGCCACCTCTTCCGCAGGGCCACCGGCCGCGCGCAATGCTCCCGTTGGCGTGATCCTTTGCTACCCTGGTGGCCATGGCCGAGGCACCGAGCTGGGGCGAATCGCGCCACCTGCTGCTCGCCACGAACGTGGCGCTGCCCGGCATCTATGTCTGGCTCACCACGGTCGCGCATCCAGCCTTTGCACGCGGCGCTGGTGGTTGGCCGCGAGCCACTGCCTACGCCGCCCTGCTGGTCCTGGCTGCCGGCGCCCTACTCATCGGGCGGTATCCACGCGTGGCACGCGCGGTGGGAGTGATCGGATTCGTCGCTCTGTGCGTTCTGACCTGGGTCCTGCTCGGAGATCGGCTCGCTCCTGAGCGTCTGAATTCGGTACGCGCTGCCTGTGGCGCCGTGGGCTGGGCGATCTTTGCCCTGGGGTGGGGAGCCACGGAGCGCTTCCGTCCGATTCAGTCGGATGACTCCGACGAGACGCCCAGCAAGCCGCTGGCAGCCCGGGGTCGCCTGCCGCGCACCGCTGTCATCGCGCTGGCGCTGGGACTGGTGGCGGCACTGGCGCCGTGGCTGGCTGCTTGGCAGGTGAAGCGTGCGGAGCATGCCCTGCTCGCGCACGGTGCGGCTCTCGTGGCTGCCATTGCCATCGTGATCGTGGCATCACAGGTGGCCATTGACCGAGAGCAGAGGGTTGGCCGACCAGCGCCGCGGCATCGCGTTCGGCCGGCCATGGGCTCCCTGTCCGCGCTGGCTTTCGTCCTCGCCGCGGGAGCGGTCTGGTTGCTGCTCAGATAAGTGGAGAGGTGCAAGACGTGAACAAGGCCATCGACGCGCTCTGTATCGTGCTGGTGGTGGCGTCTGGTGGCGCTTTCACGTTTGGAGTGCGGGCGGTCGGCGCCGGCGACGACTTACTCGCGCTCTACTGGCTGGTGGTCGGGGCGCTCCTGCTGCGAGCCGCCGTGGAGATGCTCAGGCCAAGATCGGGGGCCAAGTGATGGGTGGGCGCGGGGTAGCGCTTGCGCCTTGGATCGGGGCGCTCGCGGTGGCGGGCTGCGCGCAAGCCGATCCGGGACTCGGGCACCGACACACCGCAGCGAAACTGCCCGAGGGAGTGGTCGCACTGGTGGGCGACCAGCCTGTGACCCGCGCCACCGTCGAGCGTATTGCGCGAGCGCGTTCCGTCTCCCCGCAGGTGGCGCGTGACGCCGCAGTACGAGACGCATTGCTGGCGGCCGCCGCCCGCGCGGATCTGGCCGGTTTCGGGATCGTGGCCAGCGCCGACCGGTCGATCCTGGCCCGTGCGCTGCTGGAGGGACTCCAACAACAAGCGCAGGCACGACCGGTCACGGACGCCGAGGTCGCGGAGATGACGGCGCGACGATGGGCTGAGCTCGACCGGCCGGTGAGCGCGCGCACGGCGCATGCCGTGGCGCGAGTGGAGAAGCCCGAGGACGATGCGCCCGCCCGGGCGCTGGCTGAGCGGATCGCCCGGGAGCTCGGCGACGTGACCGACCCGGAGGAGTTTGTCAAGCGGGCGAAGGCAGTGCCGGCCGGATCTGTGCAGTTGGTGGCTGAGCGGCTACCACCGGTCACGGCCGACGGTCGGGTGGTCAAGCTGGACGCACCTCCTGGTGCTCCGACCCAGACCTTCGACCCTGCCTACGCGCGTGCGGCCAACGCGCTGCGCGCCGTGGGAGACAAGAGTCCAGTCACGAAGAGCGACTTCGGCTATCATGTCATTCTCCTCGAGGAGCGAATGGAGGCGAAGCGCGTCCCCCTGGAGCGGCGGCGCGAGCTACTCGTCGATGAAATCATGGACAACCGCGCACGTCGGATGGAGGAGCAGCTGCTCGAGCAGGCCAGGTCGAGCCATCCGGTCGAGGTTCGGCGATCCGTAGCGGACTTGACCGCGCGAGTGCGAGTCCGACGATGAGTCGCTCGCACACAGGGCCCGTCGGGCGCGAGCAGGACACGACGCCCTTCAACACCATTCTGCTGCGCCTGTGCGATGCCACCCCCGCGTCGGGCGCGGCCCTGGTGGACTTTCAGGGCGAAACGGTGGACTTCGCCGGGACCCTCGACCCGTTCGACATCAAGGTGGCCGCAGCCGAGTGGCGCATCGTGCTCGACCTGGTGCTGGCCTCCAAGGTCTGGTCCTGGCCACAGGCGCGCCAGCTCTTGGCCCGGGGCGCGCGGCACAGTTATGCGGTCGTGCCCCTCGGCGAAGGGTACGCCATCGTCGCGCAGCTGCAGCGTCATTCCTTTGGATTGAGCGAGCGTGCGGTCGCGGAAGCGGCGCGCGGCCTGTGCCGTGAAGCGGGTATTGCGCTGCCAGTGCGCAGCGACGACCTCCACTGGGCCCGTGTCGACATTCGTACCAGGGCGGAGGACGACCGACGCCCCGACTCGATTTGGCTCGACGGGCACTGGTCGCCGGTGGTGGTACTGGGGCGGTATCGTGAGCAGGAGTTGCCTCCCGGTGAAGTGGGCTACCGCGTGCGCATCGCCGCAGAAACGGACGTCTCCCTCATTCGAGAGCCCCTGGGCGTCTGGTACGCCGACGACCTTGCGGTGGAGTAGGGTCGACTGTCGCACTACGGCGTCGGAAGGGGACGCTCGCGATGTGTGAAGTTGTAGGTGCGGCGGTACACCTTGTGGCAACGGGTGCAGGCTTCCACCGCGCCGGCGCGCTTGCCGGCGCGAGCCGCAGCGGCGCCGTCCGCACAGAACTTCTTCCAGTTGCCCCAGCCTCTGGGTTTGGGGTTCAGGCGCACCAAGTCATCCAAAGCCTGCGCCAAGCGCTTGAGGTCGGCCTTCGCGTAGGGCGCTGCGAGCCGCTGCCGCATCCAATGCTGAAGCGGACACGCGGGCCTGCCGGGAACGCCACAGCGGGCAGGTTCGGCAGCCGCCGTGGCGTCGGAGAGCACGAAGGCCACGGCCGCCAGCATGGCGGCGTAGCCGCGCCATCGCGGGGCCTCGGTGCTTGCGGGCTCGGGTCTCACCGTCTCGCCTCCGCCCGAGTCTACCCCCTTTTCCGGCTCAGCTCGCCGGGGGCCTTCGCAGTCACCGGAGACCCAGCCCGGCTCTCGCCACGTGCCTGAGGTGGCCTCCGCGCCCCCAAGAAGGGTCGGCACCGCATCAACCTCCCGCGGATCTGGCGGCGGCACCCCTGGCAGTCCAAGGCCGGCTGGCGGGGAAGAACCGCACTGACGTTTACCCTTGCCGCGGCCGCGGTCGTCGCTATCCTAACGGTTCCGGCAAGAAAAGCGCTCCTGCCGGGAGACGTACAGGCACTTCGGCGCGGCGCCCACGGCGTCGGGCAGGTCCGTCTCCACTCGAGACGGCCCATCGATGTCCTAAGCGTGCAAATCTAAAAGGCAATACTCGCTGCGACTCGTTTGGCTCCAAAAAGTCGAACTATCAATTGACAAGTCGCGACAAGGCGCCTAGGTTCGCGCGCCCACTTCGTCGGGAGACCTTCCCCTCGGTCCTTGAAAACTGAGTCCGATGACTCGCGAGAGATCGCGGGTCCCCCGCCCCGTCCGTTTCGTCCTCGGCTCGGCAACGAGCTTGGAGCGATCGGGTAGGGGCATCGAGTAGCCAATAATATGGCGACCGAATAACGCGACGGTCGGAACCGCCGTCAGGTGGAACCGGCAGTCTGTTAGCAGTTCGTGTTAGCCGAAGGATCCAACTGGAGAGTTTGATCCTGGCTCAGAACGAACGTTAGCGGCGCGCTTAACACATGCAAGTCGAGCGAGAAAGCCCCTTCGGGGGCGAGTACAGCGGCGCACGGGTGAGTAACACGTGGGTCATCTACCTTCCGGCGGGGGACAACACTTCGAAAGGGGTGCTAATACCGCATACGTCCACTTCGGTGGGGAAAGGCGGCTTCGGCTGTCACCGGAAGATGAGCCCGCGGCCCATCAGCTTGTTGGCAGGGTAACGGCCTACCAAGGCTACGACGGGTAGCTGGTCTGAGAGGATGATCAGCCACACTGGAACTGAGACACGGTCCAGACTCCTACGGGAGGCAGCAGTGGGGAATTTTGCGCAATGGGCGAAAGCCTGACGCAGCGACGCCGCGTGAGCGATGAAGGCCCTCGGGTTGTAAAGCTCTGTGGGGAGGGAAGAATAAGGGCAGGCCAATACCCTGTCTGATGACGGTACCTCCTTAGCAAGCACCGGCTAACTCTGTGCCAGCAGCCGCGGTA
>CAZSVU010000039.1:0-37649 GCA_964610275.1 uncultured Polyangiaceae bacterium
GCGACGTTGCTCCATCTTCTTCACACTGCCCGGCCCGAACTCCGAGCCAGGGTGCATCAGGGGCAACTTCTGGTCCACTCCTGGCGCTCTGTCCCAGAAGTCGCAATCGTTGTCCTCCGCCGGGCCGAACGTGAGGGTGGCGGCCCGGCAGAGGACAGCTCCGCTGCGATCTGGCCAGCGCGCTGTGGCTCACGAGCCGCCACGCTGCGAAGCCCTCACCCTCACCGACGGCCCCACCACTCGATGCTCGTCGTCGGCCGCTTCGAGGGGCCAGGGTGCAGCCCGCTCCACCCCCGAGTACAGGCCCAGATGCGCCGTCAGAGTCGTGGACCCCACCCCGCCAGGCACGGTGAACTCCACCGAGTCCTCCACCACTCGCCCTGGCCTCCAGTCCCGCATCGGGTGGAACCCCGCGCAGGGCTGATGGTCCGCGTGATGTCGCCGCGTGCCGCGCTCGTCGAGCAGATGGACGAACACCTCGTACTCCTGGGTCAGGGGACGAATGGCCTCGAAGTAGCAGTCCAACCGCACGGTTTCGCCCGGGCGCACCGAGGCACGCGAGAACCGGCAGCCGTGCAACTTGATCCCCACCCGTTGAAACACGACGCCCCTCCCGGCCAGGCCGGAAGGCGCGACCTCGGCCTCGAAGCCGTCGCGCGCCTCGAGGTAGCGCTTCACGTAGGCGTGCCGCTTCTGGATCGCAGCACCGACACTCTCACCGTAGAGGGTGGACAGGTGGAACAGGCGCGGGAGCTGGTTCGCAACGCGTGCGTAGCGTCGGAGGATTTCCGCGGGGGTGGGCCGCGCTCCGCGTCGTCTCAACGTGATGGGATGCCTACGCGAACCGAGCAACACGTCATAGTGCTCGAGCTCTGCCGCCAGTCGGCCCGCACCTTCGCTCCAGTCTCCGTAGACTTCGATCGCCACCGGCCGCTTCGCAAAGGCAGCACGCGCCAGCTCCGTGTAGAGCCGTCGGCGGTCGGTTGCGGCAGCAGTGACGGCCACCGCGGGAGTGAAAAGCCCGTCGGTGTCGAACACCCGAACCGGTGACAAGTAGCCCACCCGGCCGATGTCCCTGCCCACGTACCAGCTGTCTGCTTCGGGCAAAGCGGACGCTTCGAGCACCAGAAACAACTGCTGGATCATCCCCATGTTCGAAACGTTCATCTGGTGCACGTTAGGCGGCGTGACGCGCCGGAGCGCCAGCCAGGCGTCGTGCCAACCCCGGCCGTCTTTCTTGCGCAGCCATCGCTCTCCGCGGCCGTGAGTGTGAAACTCGCGGACAGAGAAGCGACTGTCCACTGACACTTGATGGCTGGCACACCACAGTCCGATCACTGGCACCGACCAAACCACGGCCCGCCATCGAGGTGACGCCCGGAGCAGAACCCCCGCGCTGGCGGCCGCAGCCAAGGTGGAGAAGACCCAGGTCGGCAGATGATAGCGCTGGTTTGGCATCCAATCGTCGGCCACCAAGCTGACGAACGCCGCATTGGCCGCAAGATTGGCGAGCAGCGTCCAGTGTCCCGCCCGCACTCCGAGCCACACGGCAGATACCAACCCGAGGAGCAGGAACGCCATCTCGCTGGGATGGGCACCTTGGGCAACCCAGGACAACAGCCGCGTCGCGTCGGGTCCATCGCCCCGCTTGGCGTAGAAGGTATGCGGTACCCAGCTGTCGAAGTATGCGTAGCGGCCGAGCTCGAGGGCGGTCAGCACCAGCAGAGCGGCGAGCAGTGTGGGCACCAGCGAGCGCACCCGCTCCCGTGCACGCAGTCCTGTCGGGCCACCGGGGGACGCAACCACCGCCAGGCTCGATGCCATCAGGTACAGCCCTGCCTCGGGACGGGTGCAACCCAACAGCACCGCAACGATGCCGGCGAGGGCCTGCCGGCGACGGGAGGGGTGGTGCAACAACCAGTGTAGGGACAGCGGCCACCCAACCAGCAGTGCAAGATAGAGGGGAGTCTCCAGCCCCAGCACGCCCCACGACGTCAGGTACGAATTGGCTGCCATGAGCACGAGCGCGCCCCAGGCAATCGAAGGCGATCCTCGCATGACGACGCGGACGTAGCCGTAGCCAGCCGCCCAGAGCGCCACCAGGCCCAGCATGCCGAGCAGCTTCGTCGCCGTCACACCATCGAGTCCCAGTGTCATGCCCAAGGCCTGCAACACGACCCAGACCGGGCTACTGAAGCCCTCGACGCGTTCGCCGACGTTGAACACCAGACCATTTCCGTGCGCGAGGTTCTCGGCATACCGGAGCGAGATGAACAAGTCGTCGACCGTGCGGGCGAAGTAGAAGCCCACTTGTCCCAGAGTCACCCCGATCGCCGCGACGCCCAGCGTCCAAACCAGGGGGCGCTCCCAGCTTCCAGCAGCTTCGGCTGCCGCGTCGACCGCAGTATCTGCTCCCGGCATCGCGCCAGCGAGTATACTCGTGGCCAGCCCGCCTCCATGAGCGACGATCGATCCCCACCCCGCGGCGCCAAGCGCCGCCGCCAGTCACGCGATTCGCGCGGCCCTGGAGGCGCCCCGGAGCTCCTGGGATCGCTTCTGTCGGGGGCACGCGCCGCGACGGCGCGAGGCGCTGGCGTCGGTCCCATCGATTCTCAGACTTGGGCCACCCTGGTGGGGGCGCGCATCGCGCGGCACGCACGACCCATAGCGCTTCAGCGCGGCGTGCTCAGAGTCCGGGTCAGCTCGCCGGTATGGGCACAGGAGCTTTCCTTTCTCGCGGAAGAGATCGCTGCGCGACTGCGCGGTGCAGGGCATGCGGTCGAACAAGTACGGTTCACGGTCGGCCAGATTCCGAAACCAACTAGGTCACTCCCGCCGCCGCCAGCTCGCGTTCCCTCGCCCGCTCCCTTGCCCGACCACCTTCGGGCACGGCTGGAGCAAATCTCGGATCCCGAGTTGCGCGACGCCATCGCCGAGGCCGCAGCTCGCTCCATCGCGCTGACGGAGGACCCTGCTACTTCAGCGCAGCCAGCCGCTCCAATCCCTCGATCCGCTGGGTCAAAAAGCGCTCCGCCGGACCGAACCGACTCTGCCCTTCGTGCAAGACGCCGACGTAAGCCTTGAGGGCTCGGCGGTCGATGTCGCTCACCTTTCGGAGCACGGTGTAGAGTTCGTCGACGACCGCTGTGGGCAGAGGTTTCTCCAGCTCGGAGTACATCTGGATGCAGTAGTCGACCCACGACCCCTTGCCGGTCGCACTCGCGATCCGAACTGCGTATCCGACCGCCTTCTCCACCGTGTCGCCGTCGGGGTGCTCACCAGCACGTGCGGCCTCGAGAAGCTTGTGCAGGAAGTTGCCCAGCACTCGCTCAGCTTCCTCACCGCGGCCAAGGGCGAGCACCTTGTCCGCCACGCCGCCCAGGAGCATCAGCGTGCGGGCACCATGCGTCGACTCCGATTCGAGAGCGTTTGATCCACCCCCGAGCAGATCTGCCGCTTCCACCCCCGTCAGGGTCTTGGCGGAGAATCGACTCGTGGCTGCTCGTCGATTGGGGCGCGGACCGGAGCGAAGGACCATCTCCTGCTGGCCGATCATCAGCACGTCTCCCGGTGTCAGTACGGTGGACTCTCCCGCACGGTCGCCATTGACGTGCACACCGTTGGCGCTGCCAAGATCGACGACGCTGACCTGCTGCCCCTTCACCACGAGTTGCGCATGTCGCCGCGAGACCAGGGCATCGTCCAGAACGATCTGGCAATTCGCCGCCCGGCCAATGACCGTCAGCCCGTCGCTCAAAAGAAACCGACGACCGCTGTACTCGAGCCAGAAGCAGTTGTCGGCTCCCTCAGTCCTTTCGTGCTGCATTGTCGCCCAAATCCCGGTGGATGCGGCGCCACACGCCCGATGGCCGACGGCACCCTGGAGACGAGGATAACCGCAACGGCCAGGGTGGGTCGAGAAGGCAGCCCATCCGCCGCTCCCACCGCTACACCGCTGGGGCAGCAGCGGCTAGCGACTCCAGCTGGGCGAACTCGTCGCGTTCGTCCCGGCCCGGACCGCCGTTCGCCTGGACGTTGGCTACGAGCCGCGCCGCAGCCGGTGCCAGCTCCTGCGCGGCGGCCGGCGGAAGCTGCCGAAGCGATTGGACCACTCCTGGACCGGGAACCAGCGACAGCGTAGCGAATAAGGTGACGATCCAGCGCGCCCACTCGGCCTGGCCGCGCGCGGCGGAGACCGCCGACGCGGCGACCGCCATGGTGTCCAGGTGCTCTCGGCTGACTCTGGCTCCGCTGGCGATCATGCGCTCCACCGTGGGACGGGCCCGGCGGAGCATACGCTCCACGTCGTCCCAGCGCCGCAAAGCGCGCGCCTTGTCCATTACCGCCACTGCCAGTTCGAGCGACCAACCTTCCGGACTCCCGATGACCCCACTGATGGTGTCCTCGTCCAACTGACGCCGCGATCCGCAAATGGGACAGACCGCAGCCTCCTGGGGATAAGGATTGCTGCATTCAGCGCAGCGAACCATGCTCCCGGTGATGCGCCGCGCCGGGTCCGTCTCCACACTGGGATGGGCGGCCTCGCAGAAGACGAGCTCCATGGTGCCGATACGGATGCGGTCTCCGTCTTGGAGAACTCGAGGGTCTTCGACCGAATCACCATTGACCTGGGACCCGTTCCGCGAACCCAGATCTTCGAATACGGCCTGGTCGTCCAGAATCCGTACGCGCGCGTGCTGCCGGGAAACCAGAGGGTCCTCGATGGTGATGTGACACGAGGCTCCTCGCCCGAGCACGGTGGTCCCGGGTCTCAGGTCTATCTCTTGGAGGAGAAAGCGGAGGCGAAAGCGCCGCACGGGGTCTCCGGCACTCCCCCCAAACTCCGATGACGGTAACGGGAGATGCGTCTGGCGTCAAAAAGGCCAACGGGCCGCACGGCCCATTTGTTCCGTTGGTGAACTCACCCGGGCCGAAACTTGCCCGTGGCACAGGTTCGTGGCTCTCCTACCGCCCGTGGACAAGAGGACGCGGCACTATCCTGCCTTCAATCTGTGCGCCCTGGGGACGTTCCTTCTCCTCAGCCTTCCGTGCCAGGCTTCCGCTGAACCCCAGGCAGGTCCTCGGGGCTCCAGAGCCCCGGCCCAGACCGACGCTGCCAATGGCCCTGCGGCGGGCACCGGGGGCACGAGCGCAACCGGCGGATCGGGCGAGACAACCGCCGCGGACGCCTCCGTGGCGCCGCCAGGGGCACAGTCGGGCAGCCAGGAGGACCCGTCCGCACCTGCCCCAGCCCGGACGGCGCGGCCGGCACCTCCGCCCGCACCGGCCGAGCCGCGTCAGGCCGAGCCTCACCGTCGAGCCGATGCGCCGCCCCCAACCAGCAGCGATCAGGCCACCGACGCCACGCGGGATCAGCGTCCGGCCCAGGGTGTGCCGACCATGGCGCGGGTCGAGCTGAGCGCAGACCGGCCGGGCGCTTGGCTCGAGACGCGGAGCATGATGGACGATTCCGATTGGAAGCGCGCCTGCGACGCACCGTGCGGCCAGCGGGTGCTGGTGGACGGAATGGAGGCTCGAGTCCAGGCCCCAGGAATGTCAGCCTCCAACGCTTTTCGAATCGCGCCGGGCGTCGGTACGGCACGGATCAAGGTCAGCGCGGGGTCGAGCTCGGCTCGCACCGCTGGAGTCATTGGCCTGAGCGCGGGGCTTCCCGTCGCGATGGCAGGGCTCGCGGGATACGGCTACGGCCGAGTCGCGGACAGCGCCACGCTTCAAACCGCAGGCGTGGTGGTGCTCGTCGTGGGAGCCGTCGCCGCGCTGGGCTCACTTCCGTTGCTCACGATGGGCACGACCACGGTGCGCGACGCCGATGGTCACATGATCGCACGCGGACCCTCCACCCCGCGCTTCTGACGCGGGTCAGCGCGGAGCAGCTCGATTCTGAGCCTCAGAGGCCGTTGACGATGAAGTTCCGCTCACCGCGCTCGAAGAAGCCGACGATCTGATTCGCAGCAGCCACACCGGCGTTCAGGTTCGCCTCGAACGTCTGCGCACCCATCTTCTTCGGCGTCGCATAGTACCGGTCCGAGAACTTCTCGCTGAGCACCTTGGCGGTGTCGTCGCCCGGGGCAATGTCCGTCGCGTAGCGGAAGTCGCCGCGAGCCCCGAATACTTCGATGAGCTCCGTCTCGTTGATGACTTCCTTCCGCGCCGTGTTGATCAGCGTGCCCTGGTCCGGCAAGAGCGACAACAGCGCCTTGCCGATGCTGTTCTTGGTCTCGGCGGTTGCCGGGATGTGCAGGGAAACGTACTGGGAGGTGCGATACAGATCCTCGACGGAGCCCACTGGCTCCACTCCGGCCGCCTTCATCTGACTCGCCTCAACGAAGGGGTCGAAAGCCTGGATCTTCATCCCAAACCCCGTCGCGACCGTCGCCACACACTTGCCCACGGCACCGAACGCATGAATGCCCAGGGTCTTTCCCTTGAGCTCGGTCCCGGGCTTTCCGTTGAATTGACCGCGCGCCATGTACACCATCATGGCCAGCGCGAGCTCGGCCACGGCATTGGAGTTCTGGCCCGGGGTATTCATGACGGCGATCCCCCGCTCCTTGGCTGCTGGGCAGTCGACGTTGTCGTAGCCCGCACCGGCGCGCACCACGAGCTTGAGGTTCTGACCGGCGGCCAGGACTTCCGCATCGATCTTGTCGCTGCGAATGATCATGGCATCACACTTGCTCGCGGCTTCGAGCAAGGCCGACTTGTCGGCATAGCTCTCGAGCACGTCGGCGGTGTACCCGGCCGCCTTGATCGTGGCGACGACCTGATCGCGCGCAATGGGGGAGAAAGGCTTGACGGTCGCAATCAGCACGTTCTTCGACAAAGTGACCTTCCCTTCTAGTGGCGAACTAGCGAATCAACGGGGGATGCTGCCCTCAAGAGCCCGCGTGAAAATCCTTCATGAAGCCGACCAGCGTCTCGATCCACGCCTTGGGTGCAGCGTTGTAGATGGACGCACGAATACCACCGACGGACCGGTGTCCCTTGAGTCCAGCCATTCCCTGCTTCAGCGCCTCGGCGATGAACTCGGCCTCGAGCTCCGGCGTGGGCAGGTTGAAGACGACGTTCATCACCGACCGACTGCCCTCCTCCACGGGTGAGCGGTAGAAGTCCGGTCGTGCGGCGATCGCATCATAGAGCAGCTTGGCCTTCTCCAAGTTGCGCTTCTCGGCCGCTGCGACACCGCCACTCTGCTTGAGCACGTCGAGCACGTTGCGCAGCAGGTAGATGGCAAAGGTGGGAGGCGTATTCGACAGCGAGTTGGCGGCCGCGTGGGTGGAGTACCGGAAGATCTTGGGAATGTCCTCCCGCCCTTGCGCCACCAAGTCCTTGCGCACGATCACCAACGTGATGCCACTCGGACCGATGTTCTTCTGCGCCCCGGCGTAGATGATTCCGAACTTCGAGACATCCGTGGGGCGCCACATGATGTCGCTGGACATGTCAGCCACGAGCGGAACGTTGCCGACGTCGGGGAACGTCATCCACTGCGTACCGGCAATCGTGTTGTTGCTGGTGATGTGAACATACGCAGCCTTGGGATCGAGTTCCAACTCGTCCTGCTTGGGGATGCGGGGGAACTTCTTCTCCTTCTCGGTGGTGGCAGCAATGCGCGCCGTGCCGATCACCTGGGCCTCGCCGAACGCTTTCTTCGACCACGACCCGGTAATGACGTAGTCGGCACTCTGCCCAGCCTTCAGAAGATTCATCGGGACCAAGGCAAACTGCTGGGTCGCACCACCCTGGAGGAGCAACACGTCGTAGTCGTCCGAGACGCCGAGCAACTCACGCACCAACGAGATGGCCTCGTTGTGCACGGCCTCGTACGGCTTGCCGCGGTGGCTGTGCTCGATGACGCTCATGCCGGTGTCACCCAACTCGAGCAACTCGGCCTGAGCGCGCTCTAGGGCCGCGACCGGCAACGTGGCGGGTCCAGGATTGAAGTTGATGATTCTCGCCATGATCCTCCGGGCGGCTCACAGATTCTGCCGCGAGCGCCCTCGCTACCGCTTGCGTTGCGCCGGGTCAAGCGGAGCCGCAGTGGCGATCGCAGCAGCCGTAATTCGCCCTGCGCGGACGACTGACCAGGACTCGTCCTCGACGACCACGACCGTGGACGGCGGCCCTCCGGGTGCCGTTCCGTCGAGTATCGTCAACGACTGTCCCACCGCAGCACCAAACGCTTCGGAAACGTGGCGGGGCAGCGTCGCTGGCGGGAGACCTGAAGGATTGGCGCTGGTGGCCGTGAGGGGACGACCGTAGGCCCGCACCAGGTCGGCTGCGGCGCATTCGCCTGGAAGGCGCACTCCGACACGACCGTCGAGTGCCAGGCGTGGGTCGACACCGGGTGCCACCGGCAGCGCAATTGTGAGCGGGCCCGGCCAGAACGCGTCCGCCAGCGCGTTCGCAACTGGTGGAACCACTCGCACCAGCCCGCTCCAGGCCGTCCGGGCGGGCAGCACGATGGGCATCCCCTTGTCGAGCCCACGTGGCTTGAGCGCGAGCAGCCGGTCCAGCGCGTCGACCCGCGCGACGTCGGCAAAGAAACCGAAGAAGGACTCCGTGGCGGCGGCAACGACCTCGCCGCGACGGAGCGCGTCCAGCGCTTCACGCATCGCGCTCGAGCGCACGCCAGCCGATGTCACGACGCAGTTGCCTGCCTGCGAAGCGTATCATCTCCGCGGCCCCATAGGCTCGCTCTTGCGCTTGCGCGAGCGTATCGCCCAGGCCGGTGACCGCGAGAACGCGGCCGCCGGCGGTAACCAGACGGTCACCTTCCAGCTTGGTGCCCGCATGATAGACTCTGACGTGCTCGAGTGCGGCCGCGTCCTCCGCGCCTTCGATCACGTCGCCTTTCCGGGGTGAGCCAGGGTAGCCCGCGGCTGCGAGCACCACCGTCAACGCATGGCGATGCCCGGCGGTGAGTGTGTCGGGACGCAGCTGTCCTTGGGCAGCGTCAGCCAACGCATCCGCGAAATCACCATCGATCACGTCCAGCAAAACTTGTGTCTCCGGATCGCCGAACCTCACGTTGAACTCCAGTAGCATCGGCGCCCCGTCGGGTGTGATCATCAGACCTGCGTACAGGGTGCCGCGATACGGGGCGCCATCGACCTGCATGCCGTTCAGCGCGCGCTCCACTATTTCGACCTGAATCCGACGGCTGAGCGCTTCGGTCACGAGCGGCGCCGGTGCGTAGGCCCCCATTCCTCCGGTATTCGGTCCGGTGTCGCCCTCGCCGATGCGCTTGTGATCCTGGGACGATGGCAAGAGGAAGTAACGCTCACCATCACAGATGGCATGCACGCTGGCTTCGGCGCCGTCAATCCGCTCTTCCACGACGACGGTACGGCCAGCGTCGCCAAAGCTTCGACCGGAAAGCATCCCCTGGGCAGCCTCGATCGCCTCGGCGTGAGTCTGGGCGACCGTCACACCCTTGCCCGCAGCCAACCCATCGGCTTTCACCACAGGCGCTTCGGCAAACGAGCGAACGACTCGTTCGACCTCGGACGCTTCGGTCACTCGAACGTGCCTGGCCGACGGGAGTTGGTGCCGCTCGGCGAACGCCTTCATGAATGCCTTCGACCCCTCGAGCCTGGCCCCCTCGCGCCGGGGACCGTACGCTGGTATCCCCAACGTGGTGAGGTCGTCGACCAAACCGTCGCACAGCGGAACTTCTGGGCCCACGACCACCAGATCCACCTTTTCGGCCCGCGCCACCTCGACCGGCACTCCGGTGGCGTTGCGCATCGACTTGCCGCTGGCCGCCGCCCCCCCCCGAGCCGTGCCGGCGTTCCCGGGCGAGACGATGACCTCGTCGACGGACGGAGAGCCCAAGAGCCGAGCCGCAAGAGCGTGTTCTCGACCTCCACTGCCAACGACCAACACTTTGCGTCCATTTGCCATGGGCTCGTCGGTAGTCGCACCCGACGAGGGAGAAAAGGCGCGTTCTGCCGGGCCCTCGAGCCCACCCCACCGGCCGGGTGGGACTCGAGCGAAATCTCTGCTAAATTTCTGGACTCTCTGCGCTCATTCCCCTCACCGATCGTGCCCGACCCCATCGTACTTCGCCTCTCACGTCCGTTCCGGTCGACTAACGAGTTTCTCGAGGCAGAGGCCGACTGGATCACGCACAACACCATGCTGTTGGTGGACACCGACGAGCTGCCTGTCGCTACGGTGGTCCGATTCGGGGTACAGCTCGCCAACGGGGAATGGCCCATCAAGGCCGAGGCGTGCGTCACGGGGTATCAGCGGAATTCCGCGTCCGGTCCATCAGGCGTCATGGTTCGCTTCAGGCGCTATGGGGCCGCAACCAAGCGGGTCGTGGATCAGGCAGCAGAAATCCGCGCCCGGCGCGAATCCAGCGCAGCGCAGCAGACAGAGCACGTGGCGACCCCCTCGACTGCGACGACGACGATCGAAACGAGCTCAGTTGTCGCCAGCGAGTCAGAGCCGACCGCGAGAGAAAGCGGCGTGCACGCGCGGGTGGTGCGTCCAGTGGGTGCGCCGGTCAACCGCGAGGAATTGCTCGCTCGGCTACGACAGCGGGCGGTGCAAGCAAGACGCGAGGACTCCGCCCCGGCTGCTGCGGACGCCAAGGGGCGGCGCCCCCGGCGCGCTACGGCATAGGGACGACTTCGGGCACCTGGCGTCTGGGTCTGGCATGCGCGCGGCGAGCCAGACGATCGCAGAGGGATGGGAAGTCAATTCCAACGATCGCGGCCGCCTCGGGGTAGAGGCTGGTCGCGGTCATCCCGGGTAGGGTGTTGACCTCCAAGATGGTGATGGAACCCGGGTCCTGGTCGTTGCCCAGCACGAAGTCCACACGGGACAGGTCGCGCGCACCCAGCGCCTGGTGCGCCGCCACTGCCAGCTGTTGGATCCGCGCGGTCACGGGTTCGGAGAACCCGGCCGGGCACCGATGCTGGCTGCCTCCCGCCGCATACTTCGACTTGAAATCGTACCAGTCCGCTGCCTGGCTGAAAATGAGGGTGACCGGCAGCGCCCAGGCGCCGCGGCCATCCTCTTCGAACACGCCGCAAGTCACTTCGTGACCCACCACAAAGCGTTCCACCAGCACGCAGTCGTCGACCAGAAGCGCCTGCCGCATCGCTTGCACCAACACGGAATCGGCGTCCTCTTCGCCCACTCGCGTGACACCGATCGCAGACCCCCCGGACGCTGGCTTGGCCACGACCGCGCGCCCGAGCTCGCCGCGGATGTCACGCGCGCGCTCCTCGAGCGCGTCGCCTCGCCAGACCAGGGCCTGCTCGGCCACCGGCAAATTGCAGCGACTGAAGATGCTCTTCGCGTGCGGCTTGCTCGCCGCCAGGGCACTCGCCAATACGCCGGATCCAACGTAGGGCAAGTCCAAGACCTCGAGCAGACCCTGCAGGCAACCGTCCTCACCCAAAGGTCCGTGGGTCACGGGAAAGGCGACGTCATGGGCTCCCGCCCGGAGCGTACCGGCCAGCTCGGCGTTGAGCTCGAGCACCTCGGGCCGGTGTCCGGCCTGGAGCAGCGCCGCCTTCACGGCCGCGGCGGAAACTCGGCTGACGGCCGCTTCACTGGAAGGCCCGCCCGCCAGGACGGCGATGGACAGAGCAGTCATTCTGCAGCTCCCTCGGTGGGTAGATGACAGAGCTCGAGCCCGAGTTGTTCACTGATCGTGAAGATTCGTTCGTCGCGATAGAACTCGCCGAATACGATCCGACGCAGGCCCGCGTTCGCGATGAGCTTGAAGCAGTTGAAGCACGGTGAGGCGGTCACGTAGATATCGCCGCCGTCGATGCGGACTCCGTTCCGGGCAGCCTGCACGATGGCATTCGCCTCGGCGTGCACGGTGCGAACGCAATGCCCTTCCTCGAGCATGTGGCCGACATCATCGCAGTGCGGCAGCCCGCGAATGGACCCGTTGTACCCCGTGGTCAGGATCATTCGGTCGCGGACAATCACCGCTCCCACGTGCTTCCGGTCACAGGTGGACCGCGTGGCCACCTGCGCCGCGATCCGCATGAAGTATGTGTCCCAGCTCACCCGATCCTGAGCCATTCCGGTGCCTCCAAATCGCGCGACGGGCTATAGCGCGAAGTGACCACCGCCCCAAACTTCCGCCAACCGAGCCCGGAGGGTGCCCCCGCCGCGGCAACGGCGGCTCCTTCCGTGGCTTGGGGGCACGGGCGCCTTGACCCCGCCGCGGGCTCGTGGCTTGTTCCCCCCGTGCGCTCGCGTCCCCTACCGCTTCGGCTGCTCGGCCTTCCTGCTGCCGGCATCGGCCTGTGCTGCGTGACCCTCCTCTCAGCCCAGGAGGCTAGCCAGCGGACGGCCGCAGAAGGCAAGCTGAGCGCGATCCAGCAGAGCCAGCCGCACCGCAAGCTGGCGCGGGACCCGGTTCGGAGGGCGCAAGACGCGTTGCGCCGCGGCGAGGACGCTCGCGCGGCAGGTGATGACCATCATGGTCAAATGCTGGAAGCGCTCGCCCTGGAGTGGGCGAGCATGGCAGAGGCGCTGCTCCGTACCGCCGAAATGGAATCGAAGGTTGCCGAGCTGCAGCGCCAGGCCGCAGAGGCGGAAACCAAGTCCATCCGAGCCAAGGCGCTGCTCGAAGAAACTGCCGCCCGCCGAGGCCGAGCCCGCGCGAAGCTGGAGCAGCTGGAGGCGCAGGGCAAGGCTGAGGCTGGCGCCAAGAGCGCCGGAGGCAAGCCGTGAAACCGTCCCGCTTCGCCCCGGGCTACCGCCACAGCGGGGCGCTCGCCTTGAGCCTGGTGCTCACGTTGCTGCTGCCCGCGTGCGGAACCAGCCCACGACCGCGCATCATGCAAGAGGTGGACGGCGTTCGTGCCGGGGCCGCTGCCAAGGAAGCAGAGCAGTTCTCCCCCCAGGCGTTTGCGCACGCCGAGAAGCTGCGCGAGCAGGCCGAAAAGGCGCACGTCGACGACGACATTGCGGGTGCCCAGATCCTGAGCGAGCACGCCCTGGCTGCGTTCAATCATGCGTTCGTCTTGGCTCGGCTCGCCAAGGCACAGCGACGTCTGGCGTTGGCGGAAAGCGAGTTGGCGGACGTGCAGCATCGCCTCCGCGCCCTGGACACCGAGCAGCAGAAGGTAGCTGCCGAGGCTGACGACCTGGAGATGAGGACCAAGGTCATCCGAGACGCCTTGCCGTTGGTCCCCAACGAGCCAGCCTCACCCGAACGCGAAAAGGCCCGCTGGGACGCGGCGCGCTCACTCGCCATGCAGGCTCAGTTGCTGTGCGCCGCCACTCGGCTCGTCGATCCGGACGCTCCAGCAGCTCGCGAGCACACCCCGGCGCTCGCGGACTTGGACCAGAGTCTGGCGGCGAGATCCGCGGCCGTCCCCATTGACGAGGCAATCCGCCTGCGGTCGGCCTGCTTGCGTTCGTTGACGCTGGCACGCCGACCCGCGACGCGAAAAGCGCCGGCCGCGGGCCAGGCCGACGAGTTGCTGGCTCGACTGAGCGAAGCCGGCAATCTGAACCCCTTCCGCGACGATCGCGGCATCGTGGTCGTACTGCGCGGCGTCGCATCCGCCGCCGGCAAGTTGACGCCGGCCGGTGCTGAGCGGCTGGCCATGCTGGGACGGACTGCCAAAGCACATCCGACGTTCCCGGTTCTGGTGGTCGTGCATTCCGCGCGCGGCGGCGCCGACCAGGACGACAAAGCCCGCGCTGAGGCCGTGGAGAAGGCGCTCGAGGAGGCCGGCGCGCCGACCGTTGAGGCACGCGTCGCCGGCGACGCGCAGCCCGTTGTCGACCGCAAGCGCAAAGGGGCCTCCGCGCGTAACGAGCGCATCGAAATCGTCTTCGTTTCGCCGACTTCGTAGCGAGTGGCAGACGCCGTTCGTGCCGGTCCTGTCGGGGGTGCCTCCCGTACGGTAGCGGCTGCGGCCACGACGGCCCCGCACCGGACCCCTCGCGTTGGGATCAACCCGGCATGCCCAGCGCCATACCCGCGTCGTCCTCGGTCTGACCAGCTCGCAGCGTGCGACACTGTGTTCGCTATGCAACCGGTTGAATTCGAATTCCACTGACAGCGCAAGCCGGACGCGGCTCTGGACAAATTGCAGATTGGCACCAACCTATAAGAAGCTGGTCCGTCCAACTCCAAGAGCCACCATGGCGCGTGATTCACTTTTCGGCGAGCGCATCGTGTGGCAGGGGCGCCCCACAGTGCTGGCGACGCCGCCGCTACTGCGTGCCGTTGCGGCCCTGGCCTTCGTGAGTTCGGCGGTGTCCACCCTGTTCGCGGTAGTGGTGGCGACCGCCCTGGAGCACTCTCCCGCCCCGTTGCTCATCCTCGCCGCATGGGCGGCCACGGTGGGGCTGGGAGCGCTGCATGGCCCACGGATCTGGCTGGCACAGATCAAGTACACCGTCACCGATCGTCGTGTGATCTGGCAGCGCGGTCCGTTCAAGCGCAGCATCGAGCGGCGCGCGATCAGCTTTGCCCGAATTTTCTGGAACGGAAAGACGCCGGGAACGGGCGACGTCGAGTTGGTGCGCGCATTCCAGGCGGGCGTCTTCCGACGCAAGCTGAGTCTGAGGCTGATTGGACTGAGCGCACCCGACCGCGTGTGGGCTATCGTGCGCGGGACCGAGGACATCACCCCAGTGGGGAGTGGAGAGCGTCCACTGGCCCAACGCCTGGATCCCGGGGAGCGCGTGCTGTGGTCAGCTCGCCCGCGCCCACGTGCACGAGCCTACGTCCCAGGTGGTACCCGGGAAGCCGGTGAGCTGTTGCTCGCGACGCTGTTGACGGTATCCATCGTGACCATGGTCTGGCGAGCCATCCCGGTCTTCGGCCGAATTCTGGACGCCGGCGTATCCGGACACTCCGGAGCCTTTCTGGCCATCGTCACCGGTGTCGCGCTGACGGTACTCTACCTGGGTACTCTCGCGGGCTACCTGGTGTACGACTCGATGATTCGCCCGGGACGATTGGTCCACGACACCCGCTACCTCATCACCGACCAACGCGTGCTCATCCAGCGCGGACGTGAGGAGCTACACTTGGATCGGTCGCGCATCGTGGACGTCATCCACGCCCCGGCTGGTGACGGTCTGATGAACGTGTTCCTCGTCTTGGACGGGCCCCGGGCCCGCGCGCTGGCCGCGAGCGGCGCATTTGGCGAGGATCGGCGCAGCCCGTCGCTGCGTCCCGTGTTCCAGTCCGTAGACGACGCCGACTCGGTCACGCAAATCCTGCAGGCCCCGGATCTGCGCGACGCTGCCTGAATCCCGATCGGAGCGCGCTCACCGCCCCTGCCGCACGCCCTCCTTCCTACGGTCTGACCTGGGACGGGCGGGAGGTCCGCCCGCCGTGGGCGCGCTCGAGGCGCTTTGCATCTCGCTCGCACTTGGCCAGGTTCCGGCGTGCGTTGGGGACCCAGCGGTGCTGGTCCGCCTCCGCCCCGAAGAGATACCGGTTCCAGAACACGGCCGCGCTCTCCAGATCGACGAGCCTGGCCTCGGCGTCACTCTCTCGACCAGCGGCCGCCATCGCTTCCAGCGCCTTGTAGTAGTAGACGTCGTAGTCGGGGACGAAGAAGACTCGAGGATGGTCGAGGACGCTCGTCATCGAGCCGGCCGCTTGCAGGGAAAGGCCGCGTTCGAACGCTGCCAATGCACTGGGGAGATCGCCTGACCGCTCCAACGTGATGCCCAGCCCGTACAGTGCCAGCGTCTGGGTGTGTGGATCGCGAGACGTGCGAATCGCCGCTTCGAAATCTCGGATCGCTTCGCGGAGCGCGCCGAGGCCCAGCTTCGCATCACCGCGATTGTAGAGAATGTTGGCGCGCAGATTCGGCTTCCAGGTGAGCGCAAGCGCCCGCTCATACGCTTGCACCTCGAGCTTGCGATCGTGCAACTTGGCTCCGGCCAGCGCCAGCTGGTACCAGCCTTCGGCAGCCTGCGCCGGATCCGGCGCCTCCTCCAGGGCGCCCTCCAGCAGATCGCGGATCTCGCGGAGCCAATCCCCTCCCAGCTCGGTCAGCACCTCCGCCAGCAGGAAGCGCAGCCGCGGATCCGGTCCGTCTGCCTCCCCTGCGAGCTGCGCCATGGCTACGCGCAGGTGCTTGCGCCAACGGCTCCCGTAGCCGTCGGTCTCGGCAGCCTGGGCGAGGTGGTCCTCGGCGCGCAACAGCGCGTCGTAGGCGCCTGCGGTGCTGGGATCTCGCGCCACCTCCCAGAGGCTGGGCTGCGCGCTGGCTCCGCCCGCAACGCTCAGGGCCACCAGCACGCCCAGCGCCGCGGGCAGCGCCCGACTCAACGGTCCCTCCTCCGAGATCGCGACTTGGCGAGCGCTGCGAGCTTTCGTTCCGCATGCGACCGCCAGGTGGCCGGGGCGTCGCCGAGCGCGGCCAAGTAGAGACGCCAGTGCTCCGCCGCCAGCTCCGGCTCGGTCCGCTCGGCGAGTATGGCCACCAGAGCGTGCACCTCCCCGACGGGGAGCGATGGCGCACCCTGCCAGGCCGACGCACTGGAGCTCGCTGGCGACGGCGAGGGGGCTCGGTCGGCGTCGTCCCCTTCCTCGGGCACCAGCCCCTGCGCCAGCGACCACGGGCCTCCCGCCTCTGCTGCCACGCCCTGGGCCTGCTCCACGCGGCCCTGTCGATCAAGCGCCAGTGCGAGAGCACCCAGCACGTACGAGCGATAGCCGAGTGGCACTCCCTGTCGGCGCGCCTCGGTCAGATAGCCCACCGCTTCGTCCAGTGTCTCGGGCCCCTCGGACATGACCCAAGTCGCAGCCTCGACGTACATCTGCTGACGGGCGCCCTGACCAGGCAGAAGCGCAGCTTGGGGGACCAGGGCACGGTAGGCACCCACGGCCTCCCGCCGGTGTCCCGTCAGCGCGGCGGCCGCAGCGTAAGCGCGGAGTGTGACCGGTGGCTTGAGCGACCGTTCCTGTAGGTCCCGAGCGGCCTGAAATGCCGCCCACGCCGGCTGCACCTGGCCTAGCAGCATCAGGGCGCGCCCCCTGAGCGCGTGGGGCCCGGTCCGACCGGCCCAGGCTCGCTCAGCCTCGTCTGCCGCTTCGAGCGCACGGCCCGGAGCCCGCCGCAAGGCGGCGTATCCACGAGCGAGCGCCTGGCAGTAGCGATCGAGCTGCGGGGTCTTGGCTCGGTCCCAAACCGTCGTGCGGTCTTCGGACTGCACCGGACCTGGCGAGCCACACTCCGGCGGCCGCGCGCTGGCACTGGCAGCTGCACCCAGATCGAATCCGGTCCCCCACACGAGTGGCTGGGCGAGCAGAAGAATGGGAACGATGAGGGATGACATGCTCGGTAGCGGCGCGGACCCCGAACCGAAGCGCCCCTACCAGCGAGTACCGCTCCAATTCGGCTGGGAATCGATCCGACCCCAAGCCTACTCCGCCCGGAGCGCCCAGGCTACCGCTCGTCGAATGGGTTGGTCACGACGATGGTCTCGTCGCGACGCGGCCCCACACCCACCAGGAAGGCCGGCACCCCGACCTGGCTCTCGATGAAGCGAACGTAGTCGCGCGCTGCGCCCGGCAACGCGTCCAGGGTGCGGGCCGCAGTGAGCGGTTCCTTCCAACCCGGCAGGTCCTGGTAGATGGGTTTCACCAAACCCGGCTCGTCGATCAAGTCGATGGGAAACTCGTCGGTGCGCCCGTCCGGAGTCTCGTACGCCACGCAGGCACGCAGCTTCTCCAAGCCAGTAAACACGTCCAGCTTCGTGATGGCCAAGCCGTCCAATCCGTTGACGCGTGCCGCGTAGCGCAAGCCGGGCAGGTCGAGCCAGCCCGTTCGGCGTGGACGCCGCGTGACCGAGCCGTACTCGTCCCCGACGTCACGCAGATGCTTGCCAATCTTGTCGTCCAGCTCGGTCGGGAACGGTCCTCCCCCCACCCGGGTGGTGTACGCCTTGGTGACCCCGATCACGGTCTTGATGCGATTGGGGCCAATCCCAGCACCGATGGCCGCCCCGCCCGCGACCGCCGAGCTGGAGGTGACGTACGGATAGGTCCCATGGTCGATGTCCAGCAACGTGCCCTGAGCCCCCTCCAGCATGACCCGGGCGCCATCCCGGATCGACTGCTCGACCAGCCTGGATGAGTTGACCAGCAGCGGCACCAGCCGCTTCGCCAGCGGTGCCAGCCCCGCGACGATCGTCTCGGCCTTCGGCACTTCACCGCCGAGCGCCCGCATGATGGGCGCCCACGCCTGCAAGGCAGCGTCGATGCGTGCCTCCAGCCGCTTCGGGTTCCGCAGCTCGCCGGCTCGCACGCCGTTGCGTCGAACCTTGTCCTCATAGGCGGGTCCGATGCCCTTCTTGGTCGTGCCGATCGCCCCGGCACCCGCCGCGGCTTCGCGGAGCCCATCGATCTCGATGTGATACGGCAGGATCAGGTGTGCGCGATCGCTGAGCACCAGCCGCTGTTCGACGTCATCGTGGCCGCGACTGCGGAGTTCGTCTATCTCCTCCACCAGCACGATGGGATCGACCACCATGCCCTGCCCCAACACACAGCGGGTCCCCTTGCGCAGAATTCCGCTCGGGACCAGACGCACAATCAGCTTCTCGTCACCGACGACTACCGTGTGGCCAGCGTTGGGGCCACCTGCATAGCGAACGACCACGTCCGCCGAATCCATGTAGATGTCGACGACCTTGCCTTTGCCTTCGTCGCCCCACTGGGCGCCCACGATCGTGATGGCAGACATTCGTATCCTCGTGACTGTAGTGGGAGCTGGCGAGGGTAGCCATCGCCAGAAGCCCCGCCGGGGGCCGGGAGCGCTGCGCTAGGCTCGCTGCGAGCCGGCGGAGAGTAACAGAGATTGGGGGCTTCGGGACGGCGAGATTCGGTGTATTTGAGCCGACCATGGTTGCCCTCGATTCCCCAGGATTTGCCTCCAATCGAGCCCGGTCGCGGCCAGGGCGCTTCGCCGGCCCCCCCCCGTCGGCTGAACCCGCCCGGGGGTCGGCATGACGCCCGCTCAGGCGGTGGTGTTCGACCTGGACGGGACGCTAATCGACTCGCGCGCAGACATTGCGGCGGCGGCCAACCACATGCTCGGCGTGTATGGCTTCCAACCGCTGCCTCCGGGAACCATCGCGGGCTACGTCGGTGATGGCGCGCGCCTGCTGGTGGCCCGGTGCACCAAGTTGAGCGAGGATGCGCCCGAGCTGGACGCACTGCTGGAGACCTTCCTCGACTACTACACCGACCACCCCACGGATCAGACCCGGTTCATGCCCGCCACGTTGGAAACGCTCGATGCACTGGCGACGCTGCCTTTGGCAGTCTGCACGAACAAGCCACGGCGAACCACGGATGCGGTGCTGGCGGCACTGGGGCTTTCCCCGCGATTCCAGGTGGTGGTCGCCGGGGGGGACTTCCCTCAGAAGAAGCCCGAGCCCGAACCGCTCCTTCACATCGCCCATCGCCTGGCACTGGACCCCTGCAGCCTGGTCATCGTCGGGGACGGCCCACAGGACGTCGAATGCGGGCGGGCGGTCGGGGCACGCACGGTGGGGGTCGAGGGAGGCATCGTCCCGATACAGCGATTGGTGAATGCACGGCCCGACGAGTTGATCCCCTGTTTGGACGAGTTGCCCGCGCTCGTCGCCCGTTGGCGAATCGACGCCTGAGCGAGCGGGCCGCGCTCGAGGCTACGTGACCAGCTCGTGGTATGCGGCGGTGAGCTGCGCAAAACCGCGCATCAGCGACGCCAGCTCGCTGGGCTTGGCTCGGGGGTGTCGATCAGGATGCAGCGTCGCGGCCAGGCGACGAAACGTGCGCTGTACCGTTTGCCGATCGACGGGCTCGGACAAACCCAGCAGCGACAGAGCTGCCCGGCGACGCGAGAGCTCACCCGGTTCCCCGGTCGTCCTTCCAGGTGGAGGCGTGTCCGCGCCGAGCTTCGACCCATCGCGTGGGCATCGGTCGCGCCAACGCGGCCGACCGTGGAGAAACTCGTGCGGAGACAGCGCCATGGAACCGCCAGCGTCGGTGCGTCGAGGTCCCGCGATGTGGAACCGAAGCCAGGCTTCGTCCAGCCGATAGAGGGCGTCGAGCCGCGCCCGGAGTTGATGGCGAAGAGCGGCGACTACCTCTTCGCGACGCGCCAGTCGTTCTCGAATCAAGAGCTCTCCGGTGCGCTGGGTCGGGTGCTCCAGCAGGCGCCGGGACAACGTGCGTGCGGCCTCGGCGTCGATGAATCCCTCGTCGCGCAGGATCTCTCCGAGCCTGGGAACCGGGAGCGACGTTTCCACTTCCTGTACCAAACCGGCGACGAGGTGCAGGCGATGTCGGCGACCCACTCCGACTCCCGAGGCCTCCACCAGTTCGAGCACCCCCGTCGTTCGGTCACGAAAGAGGGTCCCGAGCACATCACCCAGGGTGGTCGCACGCAGACGGCCTGGCAGGTTCATACCATGCGGGTATCAACCGCTCGCCAGGCCGGCCAAACTTTCTGCGGGTGCCACGTCCGGCAGCCACAGTCCGGAGAAGCCGGTCGCCGGAGCTCGGTCGAGGTCGCGGATGTTCCACTCGGACGGGGCACGTGGGCACCGTGAATGCCCCGAACCAGCAACCAGGCGGTCGGTCCAGAGCTCGGCAGAGCTGCCCTCCGCTGGGCCGCCACCCCCGCGTCCGGCCCAGCGGAGGGCGACGATGGCGACTGGTGGGACAGACCACTATCGCGCACTCGGTGGTGCGTAGAAGTCCACCAGACGGAATACCTCGGGTGCCAGGCGCGCCTCGATTCGTTGGCGCTGGCCGTGCTCGTCGCCCCCGATCTGGAACGCCGTCGGCGGGTCCATTTCGATGCTGACCGCGTCGACCAGGTAGTCGAACGTGGCCACGGGATCGTGGTGCTCACCGCGCCAGATCCCGCGGAAGTTGCGGGCAAACTGCAGCGGGCCAATGCTGGAGACCCGCAGATGCATCCGGTCGTCGCGCTCCTCCGCGTAGGGGAAGTAGCGAAACCCGAAACCGATGTACGGGATGGTCGACATGCTCGCGATGCGGGCCGGCCCCTCGTAGAGCACCTCGCCGCGGGAGATGGGGGGGCCCAGGATGCTGCCCTTGGCACCCACTCTGAATGCATCGGAGCCTTCGTTCAGCACCCGACAGTGGGGCACATGCTTCAGGATGTAGTTGGGAACCGTGCGAGTCGCAGCGGCGGCGATGTAGCCCGTGAAGCCGGACGCGAGTCGGTTCAACGGGGTCCCGTGCAGACGTTGCTTGAACGCGTTGTAGTCGCTGAGCACGACGGCGTCGGCGCCGATCCCACAGAAGGGAGCAATCACGTTCTCGACCTCGATCAGCCGCAGCGGCCGACTTCCCGCATCCTGGTGCAGGCGCTGAATGTCCGCCGCGAGTCCCCTGCCCTTGTCGCTGCTCGCGCCCACCACCCAGGCCAATGCGTTTCCCGTACCCAACCGCAACAACCCCAGTCGCGGCAGGGGCTTGTGCTGGAGGCGCGCTTCGTGCACCACGGCGGTCACCATGACCATGAAGGTTCCGTCCCCACCTCCCGTCAGGATTGTTCCGTAGCCACGCGCGATGAGCGTGTGCGCGATGTCTCGACAGTCTTTGAGCCGATGTGAGACGAACAGGTCGCCGCCCATCAGGATTTGGTCGAGGGTCGAGATCACCTCGTCCGTAACGCTCTGGGCGTTGCCGTTGACGACCACGGCCACCCGTTGGCTCGGTGGAGGTACGGAAGTGGGAGTTCCATCGCCCGTAGCCCGGTCTTGGGTCGAGCGTTCACCCATGGCGACGGGTCTACCACGCTCCCCGGGGGGATTGGCACCTGACTCGCCGGCCAAAGTGTATGCTGGCCAACCCACACCAACCTTGGCTAATAATCCTAGGCGTTGCCCACCAAGTTCGTTGACGAGTGCGTGGTCCGAGTCGAAGCCGGCGATGGCGGCAATGGCTGCATCGCCTTTCGCCGCGAGAAGTATGTCCCCTTCGGTGGACCCTCCGGCGGCGACGGAGGGCGTGGCGGTGACGTCACCTTGCTGGCCGACCCGGGACTCGGGACGCTGTTCGACATCAAACATCTGCGGACGGTCCGCGCTTCCGCGGGCGCGCATGGCGAGGGGCGCGACCGCTACGGACGCGCCGGCGAGGACATCGAAGTCAGAGTCCCCCTCGGCACCGTGGTCCACGACGCGGACAGCCGCGAACGGTTGTGTGAGCTCACGCGACCCGGAGACTCGGTGGTCGTCGCGCACGGAGGACGCGGCGGGCGCGGCAACAAGCATTTCGCCACTCCCACCGATCGGGCACCCCGGCGAGCTGAATCCGGCGAGCCGGGTGAGCGACGCACCCTTCGCCTGGAGCTCAGGGTCATGGCAGACGTGGGGCTGGTCGGCTTCCCCAACGTCGGCAAGAGCACATTGATCCGAGCCGTGAGTCGTGCGCGTCCCAAGGTCGCGGACTACCCGTTCACGACGCTCACCCCGCACTTGGGCGTGGTCAGCATTGGAGACACTCGGCGCGGGCTGGGTCGAAGCTTCGTGCTCGCCGACATCCCCGGGCTCATCCCGGGGGCCAGCGATGGCGCGGGCCTCGGGGTCCGCTTCCTTCGGCATCTCGACCGCACCCGGGTGCTGCTACACCTCATCACCTGCACCGGCGAACCGGACCGTGATCCGCTGCAGGACTACCGCACGATCCGACGCGAGCTGCGTAACTTCAGCGTCGAGCTGTCGCGCCGCACTGAAGTGATTGCCATGACCAAGAGCGATCTGCCCGACGTCCGTGAGGCGTACGCCACCGCACGCGCTGCATTCGAAGCCGAGGGGCTCCAGCTGCGCCTGGTCAGCGCAGCCACTCACGAAGGGCTCGAAGACCTCATGAACGAGCTCGGCGAAAAGCTCCTGCTGTAGACGGCGGCCCCGCCCGCCGTCTCAAAGTCCGCCGCCGTAGGGGAAGTCGTCCTCCTCCTCCTGCTGCTGGGAATAGGCGTCGAATTCGTTGAAGTCCTCGTCAGCCAGGTTGTCGAACCGGGTATACGCCTCCGTGTACTTCAGCTTAATGGTCCCCGTGGGGCCGTTCCGCTGCTTGGCCACGATGACTTCGGCCATACCGCGTTCACCACCGTCATCGTCTGCGTCTGCCGGTGCTCCGCGTCGGCGGTAGTAGTCATCGCGGTACAAGAAGACGACCATGTCGGCGTCCTGCTCGATCGCTCCCGATTCGCGCAAGTCGCTCAGCTGTGGGCGCTTGTCCTTGGTCGTTCTGGTCTCGACGGACCGGTTGAGCTGACTGAGCGCAATGATGGGGACAGACAACTCCTTGGCCAGCTGCTTCAGTCCACGGGACAGCTCACTGATCTCCTGCTCGCGGCTGCCGGCGTCACGCCGACCCTGCATCAGCTGAAGGTAGTCCACCACGACCAAACCGAGCCTTCCCGCCGGGGCCCCGTCTCGAGCGCGTTTCAGATCCGCCTGAAGTCGGCGCACCTTTGCCCGCAGGTCCAGCAGCGTGAGTGCCGGGGTGTCGTCCAACCAGATTGGAAGCGCCGTCAACCGAGCCGCCGCCTCCGTGAGCTTGGTCCACTCGGCCGAACGCAGCGTGCCGTTGCGGATGCGAGAAACGTCGACCTGCCCCTCCGTGGAAAGCAGACGTGATGCCAACTGCTCGCGTGGCATTTCCAGAGAGAAGACCGCCACTCCGCACCCCGGTTCCTCCACCGGAGCTTCTGGCAAGTCATCGACTTCAGACGCAACCCGTCGTTGGTTGTGCACCGCAACCTTGACGGCCAGGTTCAGCGCGAATGCCGTCTTGCCCATACCGGGCCGCCCGGCCACGATGTAGAGGTCACCTTCTCGTAACCCACCGCACAGACGGTCCAAGTGGTCGAACCCGCTTCGGATACCGGTGATCCCACCGCCGCGCTTCGCAACCTCATTGAGCGTGTGGAACACTTGTCGGACGGCGTCCTCCACGGGACGAACCTGCGAGCCGGAAGGGACGCGGGCAATATCGAAGACCGCCTGCTCCGCCTCGTCGATGAAACTCTGCACATCGCCGCAATCGCCAAATGCCGAGGCGGCAAAACGACGGCAGGCGGTGATCAGTTGGCGCAGACGCCACTGCTCACGGACCGTACGGGCGTACGCCTCCACATTCCCGACGGCCGGGGTCGCGTCCACCAACTGCGCCAGATAGGGAGTCCCACCGATCTGATTCAGGCGGTTCCGGCTGCGCAATTGGCTCGCCACGGTCACCACGTCCGGACGCGTGCCCTCCCGCTGAAGCTCCGCCAGGGCCTCGTAGATCCGCCGATTGGCCTCGGAATAGAAGTGCTCTGGCTCCAACAGCTCATGCACCTGGTCGAACGCGTCGGGCGAAAGCAGCGCCGAGCTCAGCACGGCCGCTTCCGCGTCCAGGTCGTGTGGTGGAACCTGCCCCTCGACCGGATGCAGCGGGATCTCTCTCGGCTCGGATCGACGTCGCGACTCACCTAGCAACATAGCCATCGTCTCTCGGTTCTCCGCATGAACCCAGTATGCGCGATAGCCCTGACAGCCAATGTCAGGGGCCCGGATTCCGGCCGGCCCATTTCCTCACGCTCTCTCAACCGGTTCTGCGTAGCTAGTCCACCGGTTCTCAACAGGGTCCCAAATGCACGACACCCCGGCGACAAATGTCGCCGGGGTGTAACGTGACCGCATGGTGCCAAAGAGATGGCTTCCCGTCAACGCGGTTTCAGCTCTTCTTGATCACCTCCACACGAAGCGTGGCCTCCACGTCACCGTGCAGGCGGACCTTCACTTCGTGTAACCCGAGGTCCTTGATCGGCTCGTTCAGCTGGATCTTCTTTCGGTCGACTGCCAGTCCGGCAGCCGCGTACGCCTCCTCGATGTCCCGGCTGGTCACCGATCCGTACATCTTGCGTTCTTCGCCCACGGCTCGCTCCAGCTTCACGCTGGTGCGTTCGAGCTCGGTCGCCACGGATCTGGCTTCTTCGAGCTCACGCTCGACTCGCGCCGCGGCCTGTCGTTTGAATTCGTCGATCCGCGCCAAGTTCGCCGGCGTAGCCGGTGCGGCCAGCCCGCGCGGAATCAAGAAGTTTCTGGCGAAGCCCGGCCGCACTCGCACCACGTCACCGCTGGTGCCGAGATTGGCCACGCTCTCCTGCAATACCACCCGAATGGGACGACCCATGGCTACTTCCTACTCGTTTGCGGTGAAGGGCAAGAGCGCGATGTTCCGCGCACGGTTGATGGCTTGGGTCAGCTCGCGCTGGTGTTTCGCGCAAGTTCCGGAAACGCGCCGCGGCACGATCTTTCCACGGTCGGTGATGAAGTACCGGAGCAGAGCCGGATCCTTGTAGTCGATGCTGATGCTCTCGTCGGCGCAGAAGGGGCAGCCTCGACGGCGCCCGCGCCGGAAAGTCCCCGTACCATCGGATCGTTCGCGCGATTGTAGCCCTTCGCTCATGATGCATCCTCCTGGGATCCGTCCTCAGGCTCCTGCTGGTCCGTCGCCGACTCCGATCCGGCTCCGTCCTGCGCCGGAGCACGCTCGGCGGCGCCCGGCTTCTCCGCCTCCGCGGAGGCCGACTTGTCGGGCTGTCCAGCGTCCGCTGCCGCTGCACCCCTCTCGTTCGCGGGAGGAGGCTCCCGCACTGGCTCCTCGAGACCCAGCGATCGTGCATACGACTCCTCGGGTTCATCGTCGTCCGGCGGCTGGACCGGTTCGAACTTGACCAACTCGGGATCGATCGCGAGCGCTGCGACATCCACATCATCTCGCAGCTTCACCGACTGGTACTTGATGACGTCGTCGAGCATGCGGAGGTTCCGCTCGAGCTCTGCCACCAACCCACCGCCACCGACGTAGCGCAAGTACACATAGACCCCTCGCTTGCACTTCGACACCGTGTAGGCAAGCTGTCGTCGCCCCCAGTTCTCGACCAGAGTGAGCGTGCCGCCTTCGCGCTGGATGACTTCCTGCAGACGTGCCGAGATCTTGTCGGCGCTCTCACGCGCTACGTCCGGTCGAAGGACGTAGATGCTTTCGTACTCTCGCGCGAGGCTGGAGGTTCCTACCTCTAACTGTGCCATGTACTCTCCTCTCGGGCTGGGGCTCCGGCACCTGCGCCGAAGCAAGGAGTGATCAGTTGTCTCTTCTTCTCTGATTCGTTGTGTTCATTGCCGCCGTGAGGCCACGGCGAACGACCAACTCTACTGCGTCCGCGGCGGCGCCAATCCGAGCGCTGAGCTCGGCCAGCTCCGCCAGGGCGAAGGCTTGTAGCACATAATCCGCCCCGCTGCCCCGGAAGTCCTCCGCCGGATGGCCAATGCCAAACCGCAACCGTACGTAATCGCAGCTTCCGAGTTCGCTGGTGATGGACCTCAACCCGTTGTGTCCGGCGTCTCCTCCCCCCACTTTCAGCCGGATCTGGCCAAACGGCAGGTCTAGCTCGTCGTGCACCACCACGATGCTTTCAGGCTCCAGCTTGTAGAAGGTCGAGGCTGGACGAACGCTGCGTCCGGAAACGTTCATGAAAGTGCCCGGCTTGAGTAATGCCAGCCGCTCCGAGCCCAGCGTGGTCAGGACGAAATCTCCACTGAACCGGGAGCGCCAGCTCTCCACCTTGGCTCGGTTGGCGAGCTCGTCGACCACCCGGAAGCCGATGTTGTGCCGGGTGTCGGCATAGCGACTCCCCGGATTGCCCAACCCTACGACCAGGATCACTGCTCGGAGTTGGCCCCTGGCTCGCTCGAAGCCTCGGCCGCACCCTCGGCACCCGCCGGCTTCTCGCCTTCTCCTTCAGCCGCTGCCGCTGCCGCTGCCGCTGCCGCCTCCTCCTCAGTCGCCGTTTCCTTCACGGCGCCGACGGAGGCAACGGTCTGCGTCGGGGCAACGTCGATAGTCACTCCGGCGGGCAGGCTGAGATCCGACGCGGGCACCGTCTGATCGATGTCCAACTCGGTGATGTCGTGCTCGATCTGTGCCGGAATGTCGGTCGGCAGGCACCGGACCGGAATGTGCCGGAACACCTGACGGAGAATGCCGCCGGCCACCACGCCCTTGCACCGCCCGCTGAGCAGCAGGGGCACTTGCACCTCGACCGGCTGCCCGAGATCGATCTGCCGAAAGTCGGCGTGCAGAAGCTGCCGGGTCACGGGATGGTATTGGTAGTCTCGGATCAAGACGGTGGTGCTCGTGCCGCCGTCCACGGCCAACTCGATGACCGTGTTCCTCCCGAACTCGCTCCCGAGTAGTGCGGCGACGTCCTTGGGCGAAACCGCCAGGGACTGAGCGGGCATGCTCTTCCCGTAGGCAGTGGCGGGGATGAGGCCGTCGCGCCGCATCCGACGTGCAGTACCCTTGCCGGCAGCAATACGCGAAGTTGCGACTATTTTTGTGGGCTCCATGGCTCAAACCTTCTTGTGTTTGTGCTCGCGAGGTCAGCGGGAGGGTCAGACGAACAACGAACTCACCGAATCGCTGTTGTGGATGCGTCGAATCGCCTCCCCCAACAACCTCCCGATCGATAGAAACCTTATCTTTTCCGATTGCCGCGCCTCTTCGCTGGGCGCGATGGAGTTGGTGACGACCACTTCCTCCAGCACGCTCTTCTCGATGCGCTGCACGGCCGGTCCACTGAAGACACCATGAGTGGCACACGCGACGACGCTGCGGGCACCGGCGTCCATGGTTGCCTGCGCCGCATTGCACAGGGTACCCGCAGTATCGATCATGTCGTCGATGATGATGCAGTCTCGACCACGCACGTCGCCAATGAGATTCATGACCTCGCTGACGTTGGCCCGCTCTCGCCGCTTGTCGATGATGGCCAAGTTGGCCCCCATCCGTTTGGCGTACGCTCGGCTGCGCTCCACACCGCCGGCGTCCGGTGAGACGAACACGACCTCGGAGTCGAACTTGTGCCGGAGATAGTCTTCGAGGAAGACAGGCAGCGCGTAGAGATGGTCGAAGGGGATGTTGAAGAAGCCTTGAATCTGACCGGCGTGGAGATCGACACTCACCACACGGCTGCTCCCGGCAGCCATCAGCACGTCCGCCACCAACTTCGACGTGATCGGGACGCGCGGCGCGGTCTTCCGGTCTTGCCGAGCATAGCCGTAGTAGGGGATCACCGCCGTGATGGCTGCGGCCGACGCGCGACGCAACGCATCGCACATGATGAGCAGCTCCATGACGTTGTCGTTGACCGGCGACGATGTCGGCTGCACGACGTACGTGTCGAGACCGCGCACGTTCTCACCAATCTCGCAGAATGTCTCACCGTCGCTGAAGCGCGAGACGCGTGCCTCGCCCAGGGGAGTCCCCAGGACGTCGGCGATCTCCTTCGCCAGCTGCGGGTTCGCATTCCCGGTGAATAGACAGACTCTTTGTACGGCCACGACTCGCCTACCACCCCTGTGCGTCCTAACTCGCCGTAACTACCCGGATACCGGCTGGACCGCGCCAGGGGCGCGCACAACTAGCAGTCCGCTCCCCCCGTGTCAATGTGACCCCTGGAGCGCCAGTTGGAGCGCCTGGGGACCTGAGACGGCTACCGGTACGGGTTGCTGAGGTCGACGTCGCGGCCGCCCCGAACCGGGTCCGGTCGGGGCACGGGCCGCACCGGTGCGGGCCGGTAGCCCGGCAGGGGCACCGGCTGGCCGCGATTCGGTTCGACGCCAACCGGGGCCTGGACGGGCGGCTGGGCCGCACTGGGCGCCTGTGCCGCCGCCTCCTTGGCGTTGGCCGCAGACAGCGCTGGCGAAGCGCTGGACACTGCGCGGGCCGTGCCGCCGTCCACTGCCGCAGCCGAGGGTCCCGGAGCGGCCACGGATCCTCCTGCCTGCACCGCGGACACCTCGCCCACGCCGGGGTCCTGCGGGAGTTGCAGGACATACGCCGCGGCGCCGGTCACCGCCGCCCCCAACGCCACTGCAGCGATGACGACGTTGCGGCGGGAGCTCGCATTCGCGTCGCGCGCGGGGAGTCCGAATTGCGCGCCGGGCAGGCTCATCGCTGCAGAGGACACCGTGCTCGACGGGCCCGCATCTCTGCGCGCCAGCCAAACGCGAACCGCCTCGCGCTGCTGCTCGATCTCCTTGCCGATGGCTCCGGAGACGTAGGCGGCCGTCTCCCGAGGGGTCGCGACGTGAACGCGCGAGGACACCGCTGCGGCTTGCTCCAATGCGTCGCCGAACTGAGCTGCGCTGGCGAAACGTCGGTTCGGATCCCGCTCCAGCGCCCGCAAGCACACGGCCGCCACCTCGCCACTCACGACCGGGTTGTACTGGCGCGGCGAGGGGATGGGCTCCTTGAGGATCCGCGTGATGGTGGCCGCATCGTTGGGCGCCTTGAAGAGCCGGCGCCCCGACAGGACCTCCCAGAGCACAATCCCCGAGGCAAACACGTCGGCCCGACGATCGAGTGGTAGCCCGGAGGTCTGCTCCGGTGCCATGTAGGAGATCTTCCCCTTGAGCTCGCCGGCTCCGGTGCCACTCAGGCGAGATGCCGCACGAGCCACTCCGAAATCGGTGATGCGAGCGATGCCGTCCACACCCACCAGGACATTCTGAGGGGAAACGTCGCGGTGAACCAATTCGGCAGGGTTGCCCTGCGCGTCCCTGAGCTCGTGAGCGCCGTGCAGTCCGCCCAGCATGTCGACGACCACCCTGAGAGCGATGCTGGCAGGCATCGCGACCCCGGCGGTCGCTGCGCGGGCCAAGAGGTGGGCCAGCGTGTCCCCTTCGACATAGTCCATGACGATGTAGTAGCCGCGATCACTGGCGCCGACTTCGAGGATGGGCACGACGTTCGGGTGGTGTATCCCGGCCGCAAGCCGCGCCTCATCCAGAAACATCTGCACAAACTCGTTCTCGTTCGCCAGATGCGGATGCAAGCGCTTGATGGCGACAAACCGCTGGAACCCTCCCACCCCGGAGAGCCGCGCGAGAAACACGGTGGCCATGCCACCCGACGCGATCTCGGCAACGAGCTCGTACCGATCGATGTGCGGGCGGCCCTCAGCAGTGACGTCGATGAGCTTGGCGCGAGCCACCTCTAATCAGAACCTTCCGAATGCCCCCACGGTCGCCCCCTGCCCAATCCCAATCCAAGGCTCTACGCGGAAACCGCTGGATTCGCTAGAATCGTCTTCACCATCGTCGCCACCGCCCCAATCGGTGACGGCTGCGACTACTATGGTTGCCACTCCGACAACTCCCGTAGCGCCCAAGAGAATGTTGGTGCGAAGCTCCTTCTTCTTCGCCTCCTGCCAGGTGGGGCAGTCCTCACCCTGTCCGACACAATCCGCTTGGACCTTGTCCTTGCCGGGATTGTTGACCGTGTCGATGTAGCTCCACGTCGAGACCCCGGCGAGCACCACAGTGGTTGCTGCCCCTACGTAGAAGACCGCGGGCGGAAGCCCTCCCGATTTCTCCTGGGGTCCCTCATCACGAGGAGCGCTGTCGTCTTCGTACTGGTCGTAGTAGCCCTCGTCCTCATCGTCGCCGGGGTCGAAATCGACCCCGCCATCGGCGGTACCGCCCTCGTCGGCCTGGGCGGGGCGCGTGAACTCCACGTCGGCTTCCTCGCCCGGCTCCGCCGTCACGGCTTCCGACTTGCTGGGATACCCTTTCCAGCTCGCTCCCACCTTGTGCTCACCGGGTTTCAGGTAGACGACCCGTTGCTTGGCGGGAGAACCGTAGACGATGGTCGAGCCGACGACCAATTCGCATGGGCGGTCACAACTGACCGTGATCCGGAAGAGTTCTTCGGCGGTTTCCGCGAGGATTTCGTCTGTCAGTTCCTTGATCTTCTGATCGGTCGGATACTGCCGAAGCGCCAACTCGGCCAACGTCGCAGCGCGATCGACCTGCCCTGCCTTCCGACGTGACCGAATGGCGAACTCCAACGCCTTGTTGCTGGGAGCGTGGCTGTTGGCCGCCTCGAAGTGCTCGGCAGCCTCCGCGTAGTTTTCGCTCTTGTAGGCGTCCCTGCCCTGGTCAAACGCCTCCGCCGCAAGCCGGATGGCGTCGGCACTGGGAGCCGCGCCTTGAGCGCTGGCCGCAACCGCAAATGCGAGCACCACGGCGAGCACTGCTGCACTTAAAAACGGCTTCATGCGAGAGGACCCTGGTACGATAACCGCACTAAACAGGCTACACTGGATGCGACTGTCCGGCGAGGAAAGCAAGGCGCGAATTGGTTTCCCCCCTGGCGTGCAACGAGCCAGCGCATGTGGTCATCTTCCGTACATCACCTCACAGAGAAGACGTCGGCCAAACGACCAGCAGCCGCGCGTATTGAAGTCCGGGGTGACGCCCGCGGCGTCACCTCATGCTGAGGATGAGCCGCTCCGGCTCCTCCAGGTACAGGATGATCTCCTGGGCAAACGCCGCGCCCACGTGACCGTCGATGACTCGATGATCGAAGGACAGGCTGAGCAGCATCACCTCGCCGATCACGATCTGATCGTCCTTGACCACCGGACGGCGCTTCATCTCGTGCACGCCGAGGATCGCGACCTCGGGGTAGTTCACCACGGGCGTGGCCATGAGCCCGCCGAGCTTCCCCAAAGAGGTGATGGTGAACGAGGATCCGCCCAAGTCGTCCGGGCGGATCTTCCCGTCCCGGGCGGCGTCACCCAGACGCCTCAACTCAGCGGCAATCTCCAAGACGCTCAGTCGGTCGGCATTTCGGAGCACCGGGACGATGAGCCCGGCGTCGGTCGCCACAGCGATCCCGATATCGTAGCTCGCACGCTGAATGATCTCCTGCCGTTCGTCATCGACCAAGGAGTTGAGTTGAGGATGCTTCTTGAGTGCAGCGACGACCGCCTTGATGATGAAGGGCAAGAACGTCAGCTTGAGGTTCTCGCGATCCGCGATGGCCTTGACCCGCGCTCTGAAAGCCCGAAGCCTCGACACGTCGCACTCGTCGACGTAGGTGAAGTGCGCAGCCGTGTGCTTCGACCGCGCCATGTTCTCGAAGATGCGTCGGCGCAAGCCGCGAATCGGAATCCGTTGGTCAGACCCGACCGCAGTGGGCGCCGGGGCGGCGCGACCGCTCGCTTCCGGCACCGGTCGGACGATGGTGGCCGGATGGGCGGCCCCCTCGCTGGTAGACTGCGCGGAAGCGAACCGCTCCACATCCTCGCGAGTGACACGTCCGCCCTTCCCTCCCGGCTCCACTTTCCGGACGTCGACCCCCAGCTCACGGGCGAGCTTGCGGGTTGCGGGCGCGGCGAGCGGTTTCACATTGAAGTAGGCCCCCGGCGGCGAGGCTGCCTCCGCTTCCTCGCCGCGAACCTCCGGACTCGGCACCGTCGTGCCGGGTAGAGAATCCTTGAGATCCCCGACCGCCACAGGAGCGTCGTCATCCCTTCGTTCCGGGACGGGCACGGGCGGTGCGGGCGCAGGCGCCGACTCCTCTTCTGGACCGGCTTCCGCCGCTGCCGGTTCCCCATCGAGATCGAACACCACCAACACGCCCCCCACCGGAACCACGTCGCCGGGATTGCCTCGCAACTCCGCGATGGTGCCGGCCTTGGCGGCCCCGATGGTGACCGTCGCCTTGTCGGTCATGACCTCCACGAGGTCCTGATCCTCTCCCACGCTGTCACCGACGTCGACCAGCCAGTTGACGATTTCCCCCTCGGTGACGCCCTCGCCGATGTCAGGCAGCTTGAACTCGAATTTGGACATTGTAACTGGCTCCAAGGGTTGAATCAGCGAGCGCGCTTCCCGCACCGGTCTTCGGAGCCCCCCCGCCGGGCGAGGGCTCCAAAGACCTCTCGAAACGTCGAACTCGCTCGGAACAGATTCTCGTTGTCCTTCCGGGGTCTTCGCAAGACCCCGCCCCACGAGTGGGGCCCCACCCCAAACGATCCACGCACCACCCACATCAAAGCAGTTGCCGGCATTTGCGCTCCCCTGGTCAACCCTTCGCCGCCTCAAGCACCGCTGGCAGGATGCGGTGAGAGAGAGGAAGGTATTCCATCTCCAACGAATAGGGGAACGGTGTGTCGAAACCCGTAACCCGTATGGGAGGGGACTCCAGATGGAAGAACGCACGCTCGCACACCAAGCTGACGAGCTCCCCCCCAAAACCGCAGGTGCGCGGCGCCTCGTGAACGACCACGAGCCGCCCCGTCTTCTTGACGCTACCGATGATGGTGTCGATGTCGACCGGCCAAAGCGTCCTCAGATCGATGACTTCGCACTCCACCCCCTCCTCGGCGGCCTTGTTGGCCGCGTCGAGCGCTTCATACAACATCGCGCCATACGCAATCAGCGAAACGTCCTCCCCCGGACGGGCGACCGAAGCACTCTCCAGAGGAACGGTGTAGTCGCCTTCAGGGACCTCTCCCTTCGCAGCCCGGTACACCCGCTTGGGCTCGAAGAAGATCACCGGATCGGGATCGCGGATCGACGCCAAGAGCAGGCCCTTCGCGTCGTAGGGGTTGGACGGGCAAACGACCTTCAACCCCGCCACGTGGATGAACGGCGCCTCCGGGTGCTGTGAATGATAGTGGCCGCCACGGATCCCCCCTCCGACCGGCGCGCGGATCACCAGGCTGGCAGAGTACTCGCCACCGGACCGGTAGCGATATTTGCTGAGCTCGTTGACGATCTGATCGAAGGCGGGCCAGACGAAGTCGGCGAACTGTATCTCTGGCACCGGCACCAGCCCGTACAGCGCCATCCCCACCGCAGCGCCGACGATCCCACCCTCGCTGAGCGGCGTATCGATGACCCGCTCTTCGCCGAACTCGTCGAACAATCCGGCGGTCACTCGGAACACTCCCCCCACCTTGCCGACGTCCTCCCCGAGGATGACGACCCGATCGTCGCGCCGCATCGCCACTCGAAGCGCGTCGTTGATCGCTTGCACCATGTTCATCTGAGGCATCGGTCACTCCACCGCCGCGGACAATGCAGCGCGGCTCATCAGGTGTGCCTGGGAGCTCGGGGCCCAGCGAGCAACTGAGCGCACTGCTCGGCCAGGTTCCAGGGTGGGGTCTTGTAGACGTCCTCGACCAGCGTCGACAGCGCCGGAGGCGGCGCCTTCTCTGCCTTCTCCACCGCTGCCCGGAACCGACGATCGATGCTCACGCGCAACTGCTCGTCTTGCTCCTGATCCCAGTGCCCGGCCGCGAACAGATATCGACGCAGTCGCTCGATGGGATCGCGCTCCACCCACGGTTTGACCTCCTCTTCAGTTCGGTATCGGCTGGGGTCATCGCTGGTGGTGTGAGCACCCATACGGTAGGTGAGGGCCTCCACCAGAGTCGGTCCCTCGCCGGCCGAAGCGCGAACCACCGCCTGTCGCACCACGGCGATGACGGCAAACACGTCGTTCCCGTCCACGCGCACGCCCGGCACGCCGTAGGCAATGCCTTTCTCGGCAAACGTGGGCGTGACGGTCTGCCGATCGGCCGGTGTACTGATCGCCCAACCGTTGTTGCGACAGAAGAACACCACCGGCAGGCCGAAGACCCCGGCGAAGTTCAGACCACTGTGGAACTCGTTGCTGCTGGTCGCGCCGTCACCGAAGTACGTCAATGACGCCGCGTCTTCCCGTCGCAGCTTGGCGGCCCAGGCCACTCCCACCGCATGCGTGATCTGGGTCCCCACGGGTGAGCTGACCGAGGCGTAGTGGCCTGCGCTGTAGGTGTAGTGGTCTGGCATCTGGCGGCCGCTCACGACGTCATTGGCGTTGCCAAAAACATTGTCCACGAAGGCTTGCAGCGGCAAGCCTCGCAACAGGGCGGCACCCAGCTCGCGGTAGCACGGAAACAGCCAATCCTGAGGCCGCATCGCGTAGGCGGCGCCGATGATGGCGGCTTCCTCCCCCAGGGAAGCCACGTGGAATCCGATGCGGCCCTGCCTCTGCAGCGTCACCAGGCGCTCATCGAGGATGCGCGTGGTCGCCATCTGCCGGTAGATCTCGACGCACTCCGATACGCTCAGGCCCGGGTCGGTCCTCTCGTCCAGGGTATCGTCATCTCGAAGCACCCGAACCACGTCTTCGTCGCGAAAGGGGGAGCTAGGGGGAAGATCCGAACTGGCCATGATCACGGGAGAAAACGCGCAGCAGGGCGCGCGGGTCGGAAGCCTAGTGCCACGTTCGGTAAGTCACAACCTGAAGACGCCGGTCGCTGCGAGTCCTGTCGTCTCGTGCACCATCTCCGGGATAGGCCACCAGGGGACTGCGGGTGCCGAACGAGAGTGCCAGAGTGCTCTGCCGACACCGCAACGGAGCCACGCTCTGCCGGGCCGTTGCCGCCGCGTTCGGCCGGGCGGAAAACGACGGTCGCGACTGGACGGACCGGGCACCAGTTCCGGCCCTGTTTCCGCCACATTCCGTTCCCACCCGATCGGAACCCGAAGCGCAAGCGTGACGCATTGCAGCGCAGGTGAGGTTCTGGCGCTGCACTCGGCTGAACCGCCGCACACGGTCACGCTGTTTCGCCGAGTGCCGCCTCGACTTCCGAGATTGCATCGTCCACCACCTCTGGTCCGAGGTGGAACTCTTGCGCCAACTTCACCATCACATCGCGCTCGACGTCGCTCACGCCCTCGGAGATGTGCGCGATGAGCGCGGCGACTCTGAGCACTTCGAGCGCGTGTTCGGGCGTCGCGATGGTTCGGGCCACCATTCGCAGACGTTTGTCCATCCCGTCTTCTTCCAGCTGGCGCGCCAGGTCGGCGAGGATGGCTGCCATCTGGCTCTCCGGAATCGCCTTCTCGCACGCCGTGAGCACCACCTCTTGAAAGGCAATCTGCTCCGTCGGGTCAAACACTCCATCCGCCTTCGCCACCAGATACGCGGCCTCGACCACAGCCTCGAACAGCGCCGCCGCTGCCGGATCGAACGTCTCGTCGTCCTTCGCGACGGGTCCACCCCGGCGCGCTCCGTACAGGTTGGCCGTCGCCGTGAGGATGGAGCTGGGTGCGTCCGCATCTCCCCCGGCCGAAGACTGGGTGAGTCTACCGGCAATTCGGGAAAGCAGTGTCTGGTCGTCGCCGGGCATGGTTGCCAAACTGGAAAAGGAGGTCCCGCAGACTACCCGAACTCTGGCAGAGCGTCAGCGCCGACTGCGGACCAACGCGCTCGGTTCGACCACTGCGGGCCCATGGGCCGGCGTGACGCCGGCTTCGGTGCGATCCGTCGTGCCGAGGTCCCCGTCCTCCACCCGAGCCGGGTGGCTGGATGCGGGGCGCAGGCGTGCCGCTACGAATCCTTCGGCGGCGTGATAGCTGGACCGGACCAGTGGGCCCGACGCAACGAACGCAAAACCCAACTCTCGCCCCACCCGCTCGTACTCGCTGAACCGCTCGGGTTCGACATAGCGAACAACCGGGGCGTGTCGGGCCGACGGACGCAGGTACTGACCGATGGTGACGATTTCTGCGCCGGCACGGTAGAGATCGGAGAGCGTCTCGTACACTTCGTCGTCGCCCTCCCCCAAGCCCACCATGAACCCGCTCTTGACGAATCGGCTCAACCCACGCGCTCGGGCAAGAGATAGCACTTCGAGTGACCTGTCGTAGCTGAAGCGATGGTCGCGAATCGTCCGCGTCAGGCGACGAGACACCTCGACGTTGTGGGCGAACACGTCGGGCCTCGCTTCGAGGACAGTATCGATTGCCTGCGCGTCACCGGCGAAATCTCCTACCAAGGTCTCCACCAGCACACTGGAGGATTGCTCGCGCAGCGCGGTCACGGTCTCCGCCACGTGCCCAGCCCCACCGTCGTCGAGGTCGTCCCGCGTGACCATGGTAAGCACCACGTAGCGCAGACCCAGCTTCGCCACCGCCCGCGCGACGTTCAGCGGTTCGCCGGAATCCACTACACCCGCAGGTTTTCCGGCGGCAACGGCACAGAATCGGCAACCGCGCGTGCAGGTGTCCCCGAGTAGCATCACGGTGGCCGTTCCCGCTCCCCAGCATTCACCCACGTTGGGACAGCGCGCTTCCTGACACACGGTGTGGAGACGAAGCTCGGTGATCGTCTGCTTGACTCGTCGGTAGGTGTCGCCACCTGGAGCCCGCACCTTGAGCCAGGGTGGCTTGCGCTCGCCGAGCACCGCTGCGCTCTTGATCACGGTCGTGGGGTCGCTCACGCCCGGGAATCTAGGGCGGTCCCACTGCGAACGCCAGCCGCGAACGGATCGGGGGGTCAGCCCTCGGTGCTCGCGCCGGTGGCGGACGACCCGGGCGATACCGTCAGGGCACTGGCGACGGCGCGCGACAGCCGCGGCAAGCTGAATGGCTTGCCCACCACTCCGCGGGCTCCCAAATCGCGCAGGCGCTGCGTCAACTCGGGTTGCGCGTGTCCGGTCACGAACAGCCCGCGCACGTCGGGGCGGACTCGCTTCATCTCCTCGAAGCACTCGATACCACTCAGCACGGGCATGTTCACGTCCAGCAACACCAGGTCGAAGTCGTCCGGATGTGCACGATACGTGTCCAAGCCGGAACATCCATCCACACGTACGGTCACGACGTACCCGAGGTCAGTCAGCGCCACTTGCAGCACGGCCTGAACCTCAGGCTCGTCCTCGACCACCAGAATCCGCCCGCTGCCGCGCACCAAGTCGGCGTGCTCGAGACTGGGATGGGAGGCACGGGATTCCGACGGG
>CAZSVU010000040.1:0-3188 GCA_964610275.1 uncultured Polyangiaceae bacterium
CCCACCCATGTTTCGACGGCCGCTGGCGGCCGGCGGAACATGGATCAAGGATGCACGGTCAGGAAGGATTGCTGACGTATACTCGAGGAGGGTATATGGTCGCCGCCCAAGGTGACCGAGCCTACAGAGTCCGAACCGCCCAAGACGGTTGAAGCCGAGAAGGAAGGGTCGAAAGAGCATCCGGAGGCTCCCGCAGGGAATCCGCCTGCCGACTCAAGACGCCGGCGGAATCCCCGCCGCGTGAACGCCCGTGGTAGCGATACCAGAGAAGCCGACTCTGACGACAACCGGGGGTCAAGGCGCAGTGGTCGGCACACTAGGTCGCAAAAGAAGGTCACTGGCCCTCCCCAGAAGCGTGACTTCCGGATCAGCTTGAAAAGTCTGCTGGTGGCATTGCTGGTGGCCGCAGTTGCATTTCTAGTCTGGCGCGAATGGCGCAGGTCTGACGAGCGGGGTGCCGATACCAGCTCCCACGAGCCAGTGCTGGACGCCCTGGAGAAAGCCGGCAGGACACGTGAGGCAGAGCGAGTCCGCAAGGCGTGCGCCCAGGCCCCGCGATGCAGGTGCATACACTCGGCGGGCCGGGCAGCGCTCGATTGCGATCTCCATGAGGAAGCGGCCGAACTCGTCAAGACGACGAAAGCCGAATGCCAGGCTGAGACCGAGGGCATGCTGGGCGAGGCACTGGCTCGCGCTCGACGCACCGGGGAAGCGCTGGAGGAGGCGACCGCGGTGTTGCGGAGCCAGCCCGACAACCCCTACGCCCTGTATGCGCTAGCCTTCACCCACTACGTGCAAGGCAATCCGCAGTCCGCGTGGACTCAGGCCGAGCTTGCCGTCAGACATGGGCGTGGCTCTCCGGCACATCTCCTGCTCGGATTGATCTCGCTCGGCCAGAAGAAACTGAACGTGGCCCAGGCCCAGTTCGAGAAAATGCTGCAGAGCGACCCGAACGACACCGACGCGCTCTACAACCTCGCCTTGATCGCCCACCAGCGGAATCACTACCGTGAAGCGCGAGAGGGCTACCTCAAGGTGCTGCGCCTTGCGCCCGGCAGCATCGCCGCGCGTTACAATCTGGCCCTACTGGCCCATGGGGCCGGCGCGCATGCCGAAGCCCAGCACCACCTGGCGCGACTCAAAGAAGTATCTCCACCGGGCGACGACCGCGCCGCCAACCTCGAGCGAATCCTTGCCTCCGGCGGCCTGCCCAGATCGGGCCAAATGGCGCCGCCGGCACCCGACGCGGGAATCTACCGGCTACAGGCTCCACCCTCGGCAGAGGAGTCGAACCCGCACTGACCGACGCCGCCGTCGAGGTGGGGACGCGGCGCATCTGCAGTCACACATCTCGTTTGGTCTGAGGCGACAGCCTCTCTAGTGCTTGATGATGTAGTTCAAGACCACGTACGGCTGCACGATGTTGTGCGGTGCACCTCCGCCCGTCGACTCGGTCGTGAAAGTGTGTGTGTGGGCGCCGGCACTACCCACGCTGACGCTGTGGTTGTGGCTGCCCGCGCTCGAGACCGTAGCGGTGTGCGTGTGGACCCCAGCTGAAGACGTGTTGTTCGAGCTCGCACCGTGTTCCAGTTCCATCCAGTCCATATCAGCGGCCTGGTGATAGGCCGAACCGTTGTAGAACCGAAGCTCGTCGTACGCTCCGTCGTTGTACGTCGTGCCGTTCGCGTCGCGGACGAAGGGCATCGCATACGTGTCTGGCGAGAACGTCATGTTGTAGGTCTGCGCCGCATACAGGCTGTACGTGTGGTAGTGAGATCCGGCGGAGCTGTTGGTCACCGTGTGGGTGTGAGACCCCACCGAACCGGTGGTGGCAGTATGGACGTGGGCTCCTGAAGAAGCAGTCGTTCCATCGTGGCTGTGGGCCGGTAGCTCTGACTCCGCCAAGCTGTGAGTCAGCGCACCTCCAGTTTCTCCGAGCGTGTCAAACGCCGGGATGCTCGGCGCAACACCGACCATCACGAGGCCTCTCGTGTCCGGCACATTGAAGGTCGTGAAGTTGTCGCCCGGGCCGTACGCGGTTCCAATGACCGCGAATAGGTCGGCGTAGGTCGTGCGACTCACCGGCGTGCCATCGCAGAGCAGGTACCCCGTGGGAGCCGCGGAGCCGGCATAGGCGACGATCGAGCCAACCGGTCCAACCCCCTGCGGACCCGTCGGCCCAATCGGACCGGTGGGGCCGATCGGGCCCTGTGCACCATCCAGCCCGGCAGGGCCGGTCGGGCCCATGGGGCCGGTCGGGCCCTGCGCACCATCCAGCCCGGCAGGGCCGGTCGGGCCCATGGGGCCGGTCGGGCCCTGTGCGCCATCGAGTCCGGCAGGCCCGGTGGGGCCCATAGGTCCGGTAGGCCCTACGAGGCCGGTGGCGGGTCCGACCCACTGGCCACTTCCATCGACGATCAGGGTGCCACCCACGGTGATGCTGTCGGGAGTGATGTCACCCACGGCGTTGTTGGCCATCAGCGCGTACGGAACGCTAACGAGCGGTACCCGCGGTGCCATTTCTCCATCGCTATTCACCTCGACGCCCAAGTAGAGAGTCGAGCCATCAAAAATGCTGACGTCGAGGCCACCCGCGTCCCCGAGCCTGGCCGAGAAGTAACCGTCGTCGAGCGACACCAACTGCGTCTCGCTCCAAATCGAAATCGCCGCTGACGTCGCATCGTACACCCGGAACGTGATGTTGACCGATCCCGTAACCGGCTGGCCAATGTCGTCGAGCAGCCGTCCCTGCTGAGTCAGCAGCGGCGGCACCTGGGCTGATGCGACGCTGGTCATTGCGAGCAGCGATGCGGCCACCGCGGAAAAGCCAAGAACACTGAGCCTGCGAGCCATCGTTGTTACCTCTCGAAACCCTGAAGACAGAAAGATCTACTGAGTCGCTCCGACCAGCCCTGACTGGAGCTGATAGCTGGAAGAGACCAGAACCGCGTTGCCGCCCGGCGCTTGCCCGACGGAGAGAATGAGCTGGTACCCGGGACTGCGCACGACGTGCCCACCGGAGACCATGGCCATGGCAGAGTAGGGGCTCATCCCTGGGCCCCCTCCCACGCCGGTTGACCCTGCTGCACCGCTGGTGCCGACAGCACCCGCCGTACCCGCACTACCTCCACCGGGCAGAGCGCCGCCTTCGCCACCAGATGTCGCGGTGCCCGCGCTGCCACCAGATG
>CAZSVU010000040.1:3288-37629 GCA_964610275.1 uncultured Polyangiaceae bacterium
GGCAGAGCGCCGCCTTCGCCACCAGATGTCGCGGTGCCCGCGCTGCCACCAGATGTCGCGGTGCCCGCGCTGCCACCAGATGTCGCGGTGCCCGCGCTGCCACCAGATATCGCAATACCCGCACTGCCAGCGGTGACCATGGCGCCGGCATCGCCACCCGCTGGTGGGGTGCCGGCGGCGTTTCCGACACCGGTCACGCCACCCTCGCCTCCGATAGCCGAGGCGCCGGCACCACCGGAGGGGGGCCCGCCGGCGGCTGCGTCGCCTCCGACACCGGTCACGCCACCAGTACCACTCCCGCCTGAGCCGCCAGCCGTTTCCGAGCCGCCGGTGCTCGCCGAAGTCTCACCACCGCTACCCGGGCCGGCCGCGGCGGCACCACCGGCCCCGCCGTCGTCAGCGGTATTGCCGGTGCTCCGGTCCGAACCTCCGCAACCCCCAGCTGCAATGAAGACCAACGCCGGCAACAAGAACCGAGCACTCATAAGCTTCATGAGGGCGTGGAGTATCTACCGAACCCGAGGTCCTCCGCAATACGGAACCGAAGCGGTCCCAAATCAGCGTCATCCGCTGGCGGCGCGACACCTCGAGTCAGCGTCATGGCGGGGCCAGCGTATGCACGCCGGTGCTGCCGACCGAACGGACGAATCAGGTCGGGTCCTCTCCAATGGCAGATGAAGCTCCTGGCGCATCTGGTGACGGAACGGAACCGCGGCCGTTCGAGGCGGTTCGCAAGATCCTGACGGACGAGCTGGCTCAGGAGCGGTCAGCGGAGGCCCGCAAGACGTTCATGACGCCCATCCAGGAAGCGGTGGGTTTCGAAGTGCAGGTGGGTCTCAAGATCGCGACGGGCGGACGGCAGACCCGGATTCCGCGCGGGTTGCGTCCCTCGCGGGCTTCAGCCGCGCGCGGGCAGTGACGAGACGGAACCCGGTGACGGCCTCGCGACGGCGGGCGTCGTCGCGAGGACAACCGGTGCGGTCAGTCAGATATCATCTTCATACAGCAGCGCCTGCTGCTGTAGATGATCGGCCCAGAAGACCAGCTTGCGACCCGGTGGTGCTTCCAGCACGCGGACGACCTCGTGCCACTTGGACTCGCTGGGGATCAACCCGGCAAGACGATTGGGCTGCCCGGACAGCCACTCCTCGTTCAGCACGTTCTCTGCACGGCTTCGAAAGAAGCCGACGTAGGCGATGTTCATCTCCACGAGCTCATTGAAGAAGTGGGTTCCAAGCGAGAGTTCGGGTGTCAGCCCTTCGTGCATGGCATCAATCTCGCACAAGACCGCTACCGCGTTGATCTCCGAGAACGACACCGGGACTCCCAACTCCGGCATCTCGGTTCCCCAGCGGCCAGGCCCGAGCAACATCATGGCCGTGTCAACGCTGGAGGCACCCAGGCGAACGAGCTTTCCGACCAGCCGCGCAACGGAAAAGCGGTCCTGGGTCCGCAATTGGCCGTACGCGCGCGGAACGACGTACACCAGTCGGTCGATCCTCTGAACCCGGCTGCACCCGAGAATGGCACCGTGGGCCTCCAGCACCAAGTGGTTCGGATCAATTTCCGTTGGTCGGGCGTCGATGGCTTCGACCTGGTAGGTCTGGAGTGGGCGACACTGTAGCAGGTTGATCTTGTGACTGCCGTCGGCTTCGAAATTGACGGTGAACTCGACATCCACGTCACAGCCGTACGCGTCGCGCAAGACCCGCAGCATGGAGCGCAGGTCATCGAGCATCGGTGTGTCAGCGAGAACCCGGTCCAGCGACACGACCCACCGGGCGCGTGCGGCGCCGGTGCGACGCGCTACCTCCTGAACCGTTTCGCCGAACCGGTGAGCAGCAAGCCCCTCGCTGTGCTTGACCACGTCATCGAAGTACCCCGTGCCGAACTGGTTGTGCTGCAGGTCTATGTAGTCCACCCGTTGCTGCGAGTGGTGGCGCAGTTCGTCGGGGCTGCCTTCGGGGCGCTTCTGCGGGGCGTTGAGCGCAACGATGCGAGTGTAGTCGTCGTCCGTCCGCGCGACGGCTCGGGTCCCCAATCCGAATACGATGCGCACCATGCCCGCCTCGGGGTCGATGTCGGGGTGCCAGACAAACGGGTTGACGGACAAGCCCACGCCCGCGAGCTGCGGATAGAATAGGTCCCCGTACTGCTTGCCCGAGACCCGCTGAACCAGCAGGGCCATCTGCTCGTCGCGTTCCAGCACCTCGCGTTTCGCCCGATACCTGAGCGCGTCTTCACTCATCGCGCTGGCGTAGACAACTCGCACCGCCGCCAAGAACTCCTCGAGGCGTTGCTGCGGCGTTCCCTGATTGGCACAGAACACGCTTTCGTACTTGCCGGCAAATGCGTTGCCGAAGGCGTCTTCGAGGAGGCTGCTGGAACGTACGATGATGGGGGACTGTCCGAAGTAGTCCAGCATGTCGCTGAAGCGGCTGATGATGTAGTCGGGGAACTGCCCCTCCAGGATCAAACGCCGCGCTTCGTCGATGCCGTCGAGCAGAGTGTCCGGCTTCTTCTGCTTCTGGCGAATCCACCAGCACTGGTTTCTGGCCAGGAACGTGTAGAAGATGTCCGAGCCGATGAAGAAGGAATCGTGGGGTTCCAGCAGTTCGGTCCAACGCGCATCTGCTTGTTCAAGGATCGCCCGGGCCAGTAGCATCCCTACGGTCTTGCCCCCCACCATGCCGGATCCCACCACGCGCTTCCAAATGTGGATGAGGTCTGCGAGCGTCATGTGCCTGCGGACGATCTGCAGGACGCGTTCGTCGCGGGAGAGCAGCTGGCTCACCAGGCACTCGAAAGCAGCGTCGACCGCCTGTTGGGGCAGGTCGCCGCGTTCGTGGGCGTCCAGGGTTTCCTCAGCCTGCATGAACCGTCGATCCCACATACCGACCATGCGGTACGACGCGGACCGGAGCCCCGGCCACTTGCCGGAGGTGGCCACAGCGGCGATGGCGCCGCTGTCGGTGATGGGCACGAACTGGTCACCCTCCCAAGCGTGAAAGAGGTGAATCGAGTGCGAGTAGCGCTGGTTCACCTTGAGGGGGTGTACGAAGAGCTTTCCCTTGTGGCGGTAGACCTCGATCAGCAGTTGGCTGGTGTCGGTCATGGGCTGGATCGCGTGATAGGAATGGTAGTTGCGAAGTACGGCAAAGTACGCCAACGACTCGAGCGCATGCAGATGGGGGCAGGTCAGCGTGAAGAAGTTGCCGAGCATCCGTTCGCTGTACAGGTCTCGTACGAGGTCCGAGAACATGTCGAAGACGTAGCTGCCGCGGTGCCCTGTCTGCGCGATCACCTGGTGCACGTGGGTGATGAACGCCTCGAAGCCGGCTTCGGGCTGAAGCCGGACGATGGTCGCGCCGCTGTCGCCATCGACCAATTCTCGGTGTTCGGCAAATCGAAAGTAGACGAGCTTCCCGTTGTGCTGCAGTGCAGACCGCGAGAACGGTTCCGCGAATGCCGCGTAGTCCTCGACGCAGTCCACCTTCCACACCACGTTATCGCCGCGACGCAATCCTTCGAGGACTTGATCGAGTCCGGGAAGTCCCGTGCTTGTGCGCACTACGCTTTCCATGAATGGCAGTACCCTCGCGCTGATTGGGTCCGCCTCTCGGTATCACACGTCCGAGCTTGGGACCCGAAGCGACGATAGCATAGCCACCCCAGGCAATCCGGTGCTAGCATGCGTGCGCTCGTGTGAGGAACCTGAGAACCCAATCAGGTGGATCCGGCCATGGGTCGTCCGGCAAATTCACCCGCTTCAGCGCGCTGGTGTTCCGATACGCGCAGGGCGACGGATGACGCCACCTGGCCAGACGCAGGCCGTGGAGGCCGCGCTGCGCGAACGTGTCAAGGAGCTGACCTGTCTGTATGAGATTGCCCAGCTCGCCGGGCGTCCCGGGATTTCGCTGGAGGCGATTCTGGCAGGGATCGCCGAGCTCGTTCGACGTGCCTGGCAGTTTCCGGACATCACTTCCGCCAGAATCACGCTGGATGGGCGGGGCCATGAGACGTCTCGGTTTCGAGAAGGACCCCAAAGGCAGACTGCGGAAGTGGTCGCGGCGGGGGTTACTCGGGGTGTGGTCGAAGTGGTGTATGCGGAAGCGAAACCAAAGCTCGATGAGGGCCCATTCCTGAAGGAGGAACGGAGCCTCATCAACGCAGTGGCCGCGCAGGTCGCAGCGATTGTCCAACGGAGAGAAATGGAACAGGACAGGGTGGACCTGCAGAACCAGCTCCGCCATGCGGAACGGCTGGCCACCATCGGGCAACTCGCCGCGGGGATTGCCCACGAACTCAACGAACCGTTGGGCAACATTCTGGGATTCGCGCAGTTGGCTCTCACATCTCCGGAGCTCCCGGGCCAGACACGGGCGGACATCGAGAAGATCACAGCGGCCTCGCTGCGCGCACGAGAGACCATCCGGAAGCTCTTGATTTTCGCCCGGCAGAGTCCTCCCCAGAAGTCCCGAATCAATCTCAACCAGCTGGTCGAGGACGGCCTCCAGTTCTTCGAGGCTCGGTGCAAAAAGCAGGACGTGGTGCTCGAGCTCGACCTCGAGTCCGGACTGCCGGACCTCACGGCGGATCCCGGTCAGCTGAGCCAGGTTCTGGTAATTCTCGTCGTCAACGCTCTTCAGGCCATGCCTGGCGCGGGCCGAGTCACGGTGAGAACACGCGCCTGCGCCGACCACCTCTCCCTGGTGGTGGAGGATACCGGCGTGGGCATTCGGCCGGAGCTGCTCCCGAAGCTGTTCGTTCCCTTCTTCACCACCAAGGAGGTTGGAGAGGGAACGGGCCTGGGTCTATCGGTGGCTCACGGGATTGTCGCTTCGCACCAGGGCAGAATCCTAGTCGAAAGCGCGGAGGGACTTGGTTCGAGGTTCGAGATCCGGCTTCCGGCGGCGGCAGCGTCGGCGCCACCTGGCACCAAGGCCCCGACCAAGCCGGCCAGTACCCCGGAGGAGTAGACTCGCTATGTCGTCACGCTCCGAACACCGGCGTATCTTGGTCGTGGATGACTCCCCGGATACGCTCGAAGTGCTGCAGCGAAACCTGACCGCGGCGGGCCACCGCGTGCTCACGAGTCCGGGGGTGGTCGAGGCCGTCGCCCTCCTCGAGCACAACCCAGTCGACCTGGTCATCACGGATCTCAAAATGCCCCATGTCAGCGGTCTCGACCTGGTGCGACACGTACGGGAGAATCTGACCGCCACGCGCGTCATGATGATCACCGGCTACCCGTCGATCGATGGCGCAGTGGAGGCGGTGAAGACCGGGGCTGACGAGTACCTCGCGAAGCCATTCACCAACGAAGAGCTCCTGTCCGCCGTGCGGTGCGCGCTCGAGAATCTGCGTCGGCGCGCGTGCGTGGAGGCGTCCGGGCACAAGGCACTCCCCGAAGCCTGGGGGATCATTGGGCAATCCGGCGTCATGCGGAAGGTCCTGCGCGCCATCCGGAAGGCGGCCGCCGCGTCCGCCACGGTTCTCATCACTGGGGAAAGCGGCACCGGCAAGGAGCTGGTGGCCAGAGCCATTCACTATGCCAGCCCGAGAGCCGCTGCCCCGTTCGTGCCCGTGAACTGCGGGGCCATTCCCGAGGGTCTCATCGAGAGCGAGCTGTTCGGATACGTCAAGGGCGCCTTCACCGGCGCGACCACGTCCCGTGCCGGCCTGTTCCACGCGGCGGACGGTGGCACCATCTTCCTGGACGAAATCAGCGAAATGAGTCTGTCCGTTCAGGTGAAGCTGTTGCGCGTGCTGGAGGACAAGGAAGTCTGGATGGTCGGCTCCAATCGCTCGCGCAGGCTGGACGTCAGGATTCTCGCGGCGACCAACGTCGAGCTGCCGCGGCTGGTGAAGGCTGGCGCGTTTCGCGAGGACCTCTTCTATCGAGTGAACGTGATCACGATCCCTTTGCCGCCGCTGCGTGGTCGGGGTGACGACATTCTGCTGCTGGTGCAGCACTTCGCGGCGAAGTTTAGTCGGGAGCTAGGGACGCCACCACCTCGCTTCTCGGATGATGTCCTGCGAATCCTGAGAACGCATTGCTGGTCGGGGAATGTTCGAGAACTCGAACACGTGATCCAGCGCCTGATCGTGATGGCCGACAGCGAAGTGATCGACGTTCCCGACTTGCCGGCGATGATGCGCTTTTCGGTGCCCGGGGCCGCCAGACTCGACCGAAGTCTGGCCGAAGTGGAGGCCGAACACGTCTCCAACGTGCTGGCCGGCGTGCACGGTAACAAGACTCGCGCGGCCGAAATCCTCGGGATCGATCGCAAGACGCTGCGGGAGAAGCTGAAGCTCGCGAAGCCCCGGTCTTCGTGAACGGCCGGAACCGGGGGAGATCTTCCCAGAGAGAGGGCTCTGCGCGCCGGGGGGATTCTCTCCAGTGGGGAGTAATTCCTCGGTTCCCCGCTTCTCCGCTGCCCTGACTGGCCGCGCCGAAGACCGGCGAAGGGCGACGCCGATTCGGTTCGGACGAGCTCATTCCCCGTTGCGGGCTTTCGGATGGGTACGGGTGCAAGTGAGGGTCCGTGTCCACTGTCACGCGGCATGATCCTTGCTGAGTGGCCGACACTCGCATGGTTCTGACACCCACGCTCGTTCGGGCAGGGTGAGGTTTCAACACATCATGACCAAGCGGCCAGCGTTCTCCGGCATCTGTGCCACCTGCGTGTATGCAGGGGACTGCGCCCTTGCCGTCGGCGACAGGGGTCCGGTGTTCCACTGCGAGGAGTTCGAGTGCAACGGACTCGAGCCCAGTGAGCAGGAAGACCGAGTGAGTGAGCCGTCGCTCGGTGGTTCATCTCCCCAGTATGATGACGAATCCAGCACGCCCCAGTACCGTGGGCTCTGCAGTGACTGCGCTCATCGACTCTTCTGCATGTATGCTGATGTAGAGGGGGGCATTTGGCATTGCGAAGAGTACGACTGGATGCCCCTGTCGGACGTGAGGGAGGGCGAAACTCCAGACGAGGGACAGGACGAGTCTGGCTCTGCCGCCATTGGGAGAATTCTGCAACAGCACGCCGGCACGCGCGGCGCCTTGATCGCCATCCTGGAGGACATCCAGAGCCGGCAGGGCTATCTCTCGAAGTCGGCGCTCCAGGAAGTGTGCGACGGGCTGGGATGTTCGCTGGTCGACGTGTACGGCGTCGCCACGTTCTATCGAAACTTCAGCCTGATCCCGCGAGGCAAACACACCATCTGCGTTTGCGAAGGCACGGCTTGCCATGTGCGCAGCGCCCCGCTGGTGGTGGAGGAGTTCGAGCGACAGCTCGGTATCCAACGCGGCGAGACGACCCCCGACGGAGAGTTCACCCTGGAAACGGTCAACTGCCTGGGAGCCTGCGCACTGGGCCCGATCGTCAAGGTGGACGAGGAGTACTTCGCCAAAGTCGGGACGGCGAAGGTCAGACTCATTCTCAAGAGGTTGCGCCGCGAGACGGATCATGCCTCGAAGTCTCGGCCGGAAGTCACCGCACCCCAGGAGCCAGGTGCATGAGCGGGCTGACTTCGATCAGTCAGTTCGAGTCGTTTCAGGCCCGACTACGAGGCAGACTCGACTCGAGTGTGCCGACTGTCGTGATCCCTGCCGGGACGTGCGGCCGGGCCAGCGGGGCGGGCGAGCTCGTGCGCATGGCCCAGCAAGTCCTGTCGGCCTCCACCTTGGCTCACAGGCTCCGACTACGCGTCACGGGATGTCACGGCTTCTGTGAACTGGAGCCCTCCGTGCTGGTGCAGCCGGGCCGCACCTTCTACCCCAAGGTCAATCCGCGGGACCTGCCACGGCTCATGGAAGCAACGGCAGCCGGCGAAGTGGTCGACGAGCTGCTCTGCAGGGATCCCGAATCCGGGCAGCCGATTGCCAGCCAGGACGACCTCCCATTCTACCGGAGGCAGATCCGGACCATCTTGTCGCGCAACGAGAAGGTCGATCCGACGCAAATCGAAACGTACGTGGAGAACGGAGGCTACTCGTCACTGGTCCAAGCACTCCTCAGAGCGGAACCCACCTGGATCGTAGATGAGGTCACGGCATCGGGACTGCGCGGGCGCGGCGGTGCCGGGTTTCCAACCGGACGCAAGTGGGAACTGCTGGCCAGGCAGAAGAATGGCCAGGGAGCCATTCTCGTGTGCAACGCGGACGAGGGCGACCCCGGCGCGTACATGGATCGCAGCATCCTCGAAGGCAATCCGCACAGCATCATCGAGGGCCTGCTGATCGGGGCCTACGGTACCGGCGCCACCGAGGGGATTCTCTACGTGCGCAACGAGTATCCGCTCGCGATCGAGCACCTGGCGCTGGCGCTCGAGCAGGCGCGCGAATTGGGACTGCTGGGAGAGCGGATCCTTGGGACCGACTTCTCATTTGATCTGCAACTCGTGCGAGGCGCGGGTGCGTTCGTGTGCGGCGAGGAAACCGCATTGATGCGATCCATCGAGGGCAAGGCGGGGGAACCTCGACAACGTCCGCCGTTTCCGGTGCAACGGGGCATCGAGGGAAGACCCACCGCAATCAACAACGTCGAGACTTGGGCCAACGTGCCCATCATCATCCAACTTGGGGCGGAGGCCTTCGCTCGGGTCGGTACAAAGGGCAACGCCGGTACGAAGATCTTCAGCCTCGTCGGCAAGGTGAAGAACACTGGTCTGGTCGAGGTCCCGATGGGTATCACCATCAAAGAGATCACCGATGGCATCGGTGGCGGACCTTCCGGCAATGCCAGGATCAAGGCTGTCCAGACGGGTGGCCCTTCGGGCGGATGCATCCCGGCAGAATGCTTTGATCTTCGCATCGACTACGACAGCTTGAGTCAGGCTGGGTCGATCATGGGCTCGGGTGGCATGATCGTCATGGACGAGCGGACCTGCATGGTCGATGTCGCCAAGTACTTTATGAAGTTCCTGGCGGACGAGTCCTGCGGCAATTGCTTCGTGTGCCGCAAAGGCACGCAACGAATGCACGAACTGCTGGACGACATCACCCAGGGTAAGGGAACCCTGGAGCACCTCGAACTGCTCGAGGAGCTCGCCTACGTCGTGAGAGACGCCAGCCTGTGCGGACTGGGGCAGACCGCATCCAATCCGGTCCTTTCCACGTTGCGCTACTTCCGGGACGAGTACCTCGAGCACATACAGGAAGGACGCTGCCGTGGCGCGGTGTGCAAAGAACTCATCACGTTCTTCATCAACGACCACTGCCAGGGGTGCCGCGCCTGCGCCAAGGTTTGCCCACAGGACGCCATCATTGGAGAGAAGAAGCATCGCCAGCGGATCGACACGAGCAAGTGCATCAAGTGCGGGGCGTGCCGCGATGTTTGCAGGTTCGATGCAGCGGTTGCCAGGTAGTGCTCTGAAGACGAGTCGCCCATGATCAATCTGGTTATCAACGGACTTCCAGTTTCAGTCGAGACCGGAACCACGGTGCTGGAGGCCGCCCAATTTCTCGGATTCAAGATTCCGACCTTGTGCCACCTGGAAGGGCTATCTCCCGGTGGGGCGTGCCGCTTGTGTCTGGTCGAAATCGGGCAGGGCGCGAGCGCGAAGCTGGTTTCCTCATGCACCTACCCGGCGCAGGACGGGCTGGTCGTGAGAACCGACTCGCGGAGGGTTCTCCGGGCTCGCCGCATGGTCATCGAGCTGCTGTTGGCGTCGTGTCCGCAGTCCAAGACGATTCAGGACCTGGCTTCGGAACATGGAGTGCGGCACCAACGCTTCCGACAGGAACACGAGGACTGCATCCTGTGCGGTCGGTGCGTCAGGATGTGCGCCGAGCAAATGATGGCCAAGGCGATTGGGTTCCGCGGACGGGGGGCGAACCGCAGTGTCGGCACCCCATTCGATCAGAAGTCGGCCACCTGCCGACTGTGCGGGGGCTGCATGTACGTCTGCCCAGCCTGCCAGCTTCGTTGCACCTACGACCGGCCTGAGTTCGCGATCTGCGGTGCTTGCGCGAACTTGCCCGCACCCTGCGTGGAGCAAGACCCGCACGAGGACATGATGTGCTTCATGCGGCCCTGTGCCGCCTGCGAGATCAAGACGGTCTGAGCACACAACCCGCAAGGAGACGGAAGAACACCCATGTCGTCAGCGCTACTTTCGAAGGTCAACTCATCCGCCGCGACGCTCACCAAGAACAGGACGGAGGACTCGGTCGTTCCTGCCTCGGGCATGTGTGCCACCTGTGTGGACGGGTGCATTGGGATGTGTGAGATCGGCAAGTCCGCATATCGCGGACACGAGGTCATCTATCCGCAGCCCTTTGGGGTCATCACCACGGCCTCTGAGAAGAAGTATCCGGTCGACTACTCAGACTTCAACATCATGGGTACGGCGGTCGGCGCGCATGGAATCGAGCCGGACAGCGACAAGGCGATCTTTCCGGCAGTGGATCTGACGGTCACCTTCGGGCGAGACCGGGGGATCAAGTTCCGCCATCCCTGGATCATCCCAGGAATTGGCTCCACCAACATCGCCAAGAACAACTGGGAAGGGCTGGCCATCGGTTCCGCCCTGGCCGGAACCGGGCTCACGATCGGCGAGAACGTGGTGGGCATGGATCCCGAATCAGTCATCGAGCACGGCCGGGTCGTCGACACGGTGGACCTGAAGCGGCGCGTAAAGCTCTACCAGGACCACCAGCGGGACGGGTGGGGAGCGATTGTCGTCCAGGCCAACGTGGAGGACACCTTCTTGGGCACTCTGGAGTACGCCATCGAGCAGCTGGGGGTCGAGTGTGTCGAGTTGAAGTGGGGACAGGGTGCCAAAAACATCGGCGGAGAAGTGAAGGTCACCGACCTCGAACGGGCACAGATGCTCTACGAACGTGGGTACGTCGTCTTGCCCAACCCCACCGACCCAAGAATCATCGAAGACTTCCGGCGTGGCGCGTTCAAGGAGTTCGAACGTCATTCGCGCGTCGGTATGGTGACGGAGGAGTCCTTCGCTCAGAGGGTCGAGCAGCTTCGCAAGGCTGGCGCCAAGTACATCTTCTTGAAGACGGGTGCGTATCGTCCAGCTGATCTCGCGCGGGCGGTGGTGTTCGCCTCGAGGTACGGGCTCGACTTGCTCACGGTCGACGGCGCCGGCGGCGGTACCGGGATGAGCCCGTGGCGCATGATGAACGAGTGGGGCATGCCCCCGGTCGAGCTGCATTCGCTGCTCTACCGCTACGCCAAGCGCCTGGCCGACAGAGGCGACTACGTGCCGGCACTGGCGGTGGCCGGCGGCTTCTGTCTGGAGGACCAGATCATGAAGGGCCTCGCGATGGGAGCACCGCATGTGAAGCTCGTGGGCATGGCGCGCGCGCCGATTGCCGCTGCAATGGTTGGCAAGACCATTGGACGAGCGATTGCCGCTCGGGAGGTGCCCGTCTATGTTCAGCGTTTCGGAAATGCGCAGGACGAAATCTTCGTGACCGCCGGTACGCTACGCAGGGAGTTGGGCGACGCCGAGTACGAGCAGCTGCCAACGGGCGCCATCGGACTCTACACATACTACGAGCGGCTTGCCCAAGGACTCCGGCAGCTCATGGCGGGCAGTCGGAAGTTCGGCACGAAGTACATTTCTAGGGACGACCTGGCTGCCTTGACCAACGAGGCCGCGGAGATCAGTGGGATCCAACGCGTGATGGACGTAGATCAGGGGGTGGTCGAGAGGCTCTTCGAGAACTGATCCGGTCCCGTCCGGTCGGCTACTGCAGCTCTACGGTCAGCGTGAAGGGCTCTGGCGTGCCGCTGCTGGTGGTGACGTAGAAGACGTAGTCCCGCTGCGAGGTCGAACTGATCGAAAGCGTCGTCGAGCCTTCGCCCTCCCGGCAGTCGTACAGGCTGGTGCACCCCTGGAGAATTGACAGCTGGACGTTGGTACCGGTGATTGAGACCGAGTACACACCGGGCTCCGGGGCGCGCCAGGACAGCGAGTAGCCATTCGTCGTCGAGTAGCAGTAGTCGCCGGGAACGACATTCCCGTCGGTCGTGCCGCTGTAAGTGGTCTGCGCCGATTCTGCCAGCTGCTCGTCGGCGCACGAGGACGTTCCCATACCCGCGACGCACGTCCCACCGGAGCATCCCTCGTCCCGGGTGCAGGGGCTATCGCAGGCGCCGCAATGGAACGGATTATACAGAGTATAGACGCAGCCCGACCCACAGTCCGTGTACGACGTGCTCGAGCACGCGCAAGCACCCGTCGAACAGGTCTCGGTGTACGCGTTGCAGGCGTTCTCGCAGGCACCGCAGTGAGCAGAGTCGGTCTGCAGATCGTAGCAGCCGTTGTCGCACAGTGTGTCCGTGCCGAGAGAGCAGGTGCAGGCGCTGTCCACGCAGGTCGCACCACTGAGGCAGGCGTTGCCGCAGGCGCCGCAGTGGTTGGTGGTGATGCTCAGGTCGTAGCAAACACCGGAACAGCCGATCTGCCCATTCCCACAGTCACACACTCCGTCCACGCAGGTGGCGCTGGCCGGGCAGAAGTTGCCGCAGGCGCCGCAGTTGTCCTCGTCGGTCTGCAGATCGTAGCAGCCCGTTCCGCAGTCGGTCTCGCCGGCCACGTCACACACGCATACACCTTCCTCGCAGCTCGCGCCAGTGGCGCAAGCGTTGCCGCACGCCCCGCAGTTGCTGGCGTCGGTCTGCAGGTCGGCACACTGTGCGCCACAGTCAGTGAGGTCGGGGAAGACGCACACCTGTTCGTAACCGAAGGTGTTGGTGATCGTTTCCCCTGCACAGAAGTTCTGCGCCAGGCACGCATTCTCGCAGGTGTCCGTCGCAGCGTTGCACACCTCGGTTTCGTCATCGCACGCGCCGCAATTGAATCCGCCGCAGCGGTTGACCGAGTCGTCTCCGCACAGGTTGTCGAACATCTCCCCCGTGCACCCTCCGGCGAAACCGGTGGCGTCGAACGGGAAGTCGAAACCCCGGCTTTCGAGCGTCTCGGGACGGGCCTCAGGATCGACGTTGATGCTCAGCCGGTGCTGCCCAGAGCGCTTTGGGGAACAGTATGCGAGCAGGTAGGTCCCGGTCAGACGACGGCTGATCGCGAGCGCCAGCTCCTGGAACTGGTCGTTCAGCGTGTCTTCGTCTGCGTTGAACACGTATCGAGACCCGTCCACGTTGCCCTGGCTAGTGCCGCCGGTCCGGGTGCCACAGTCATCGCAGTCAGTGCCCAGTGAGCAGACCGAGTACCGGGCTCCGGGCCCCCCGTCGTCACACTCTCCGTCGCCCGCGAAGATACACGTGTTCTCGCAGATCGTGCCGGTGCCGACGTCGGCGGCAATGGGACCGCTCAAGAGGTCGTCCAGCGACCCGGCCACGTAGTCTGCACCGTTGAGAGCGACCCCGTACGTGGTCACGATGGTATCTAGAGGACCAGGCGTTGCGGCCTGGATCGTGCGCGCCGTGGATAGGGCTTCCGCTGCCACGTCCTCATCGACGCGCCCGGCCGTATCCGCACCGTCGGTGAAGATGACCAGGTACCCAACCGTTTGCACGCCGCCGTCGTTGGCCTGGATCACCTGCTGCTGACGCTGCTGCAACCAGTCGACGGCTGAGAGCGCTGCGCCGTTGAGGTTGGTCGAGCTGATGTCCGGTGGGTCGTAGTCCACCAGGGATGCGAGCTGCTCCTTGATGCGGTCGGGATCCCCGATGGGCAGCTGATAGTGCTGGATGTCGGGTGACCCGTCGAAGACCTGAATGCCGATATAGACTTCCTCCAGCCCACGGCCGACCAGCAGTTCATCAACGAAATTCTGTGCGGCTTCGATCAGCGGTCCCTGTCGTGCGCCAGCGCCGCCGGCGCCCGCCGCGCCCGGGACGTCGATGAGCGACTGGACCGACTGGCTCACGTCCAGGAGCAGGGTGACGTACACCCGCAGGCCGCGACTGGGCAGGATCCGCGGCTGGGCTTCTGAGCTGAGCTCACTCCGGTCAGCGTAGACCTCGCCAAACCCACGCGCCCGCCGATGCCTCAGCTTCGGTTCCTTTGCCACGGCTCCGCTGGATCTCGATCGTCGGTTCCGCATGCGCCCCTCTCGTCCTGCTTCACTGGTTTCCGTGGCTGCCGAACTCTCCGCACCAGTACTCGATGAGCGATTCCACCACGTCGAGCGCTCCGACAGCACACCTGGCCTCGGTCTGTGCGCCGGCGGCGCACCACCGCTGGCGCTGGGTCGTGGCGACTCTCGCCGTAGTGGTTTCGAGTACCTACTTCGCTGCCGGGCTGTGGGCTCGCGAGGCGTCGCTGCTCGAGTCACAGGATCTTGCGATCGCGTGCGAGCTCTTGCGCGACTACTCGCTGAGCCCCGACCATTCGCCGCTTCACTTCATCTTCCTCCACTTCTGGGCACGCCTGAACGATACGTCGTTTGCCTTCCTCCGACTGCCCTCGGTCCTGTTCTGCGCGCTGGCCGTCCCGATCGTGTTCTCGGTTGCGAAGCGCGAGGCCGGTACCTCCGCCGGAGTGCTCGCAGCGTTGCTGTTCGCGTCCAACCCGTTGGTCGTCGACAACGCGCGCTCGACACGCATGTACTCGCTGGTCGTGCTGTTGGCAGCAGGGTGCCTCTGGTTTGCGCAGGCCTATCTTCGCGGGTCGAAGTCGAGACGCAGCCTGGTGGGCTTCGCCACCTGCTCGGTTCTCGGCATCTACACCCACCTGTTCATGTGGGTGCTCGTCGGCTCGCTCGCCCTGCTGCTGTTGATCGATCTGATCCGGACCCGGCGCGACCACGCTCAGCGAGGGCCGGTCGTCAAAGTCGGCTCGATGGCTCTGGTGCTGCTCATCCCTCAGGTCGTCCACATCGCCACTGCCATCCGCTTCACCGAGGGACGCCACGCGATCTACCGGGGTATTGCCGGCGACACCCTCGGGTTCATGCTGCCCGTGCTCCAGACGCTGTTCCTGGGCGAAGCCAGGACACCACCGCTTCCGCTCTTCTGGTTGATCCTTCCGGTAGCGCTGGTGGGCCTTGGCATTTGGGGGCTTGGCAGGCGAGGTATTACCACCGCAGCGGCGATCTTCCTGCCGAGCTGTTTGATTGCCTGGATCCTCAGCCGCTCGAATCCCGTACTGCCGCGGTACCTGAACTACCTCGAGCCGGCCATTACAGTGTTCATGGGGGTGGGCCTGGCACGGCTTCCGCGTCGAGCCGTGTCGGTCCCGCTCGCGGTGGCGATGGTTGCGCTTTCCGTTCAGGCCACCCGCCGGGTCTACGCCGGGCCCCCCGCGGACTGGGCGGCGGCGTCGACGTACGTCGAATCGATACGCAAGTCAGATGACGTCGTGGCGGTCTTTCCGGACCACTGGGCCTGGACGTTCCGCCGGTACTCGCCGCTGCGCGACGTCGCGAGCTTCACCCTCCCTGCAGAGCTCGATCGCATCCTGAGTCGGGGTCGGCGGGTGATCCTGCTCAGGAACCACGGCCGAGACTTCGCCAACGTGGAGGCGTTTCTGACCTCAAGAGCGCGATATCGAGAGGCATTTCGGACCCGGAACCGCAACACACTGAACGTGTACGTTGTCGAGCCGCGGCGCGAGCGACGGCTCCGCAGATCGCGTTGGCGCAGGCCCGCCGTGCTCTTCTTCGGGGTCGTTGGTTCCGGAGGGTACGACTGGCAGCAGAAGCCGCAACGCAGCGATCCCTTTGGCCGATTGCGTGAGCTCATTCGATGGAGCAGCGTCGCGGTGGCCGGATACGCGGCCTATGATCCGCCCTGGCCCGCGAGGTTGCTGCTGGACAGCGAGCAGGTTCGGCCGCTGCTGCCGAATGCCGAGGTGACCCGTGAGATGCAGCGCGTGGGGCTGACCCACGTGGTGGTCACCTCTGCGGGCGGGGATCGCCAGCACACGCAGGAGGTCCTCGACGCGGGCGGCCTGCACACGCTGCCCGCGCTCGGCCCGTCGAGCACAGTCGAGCCGACCACGGTCGACGTGGGGGGCGTCAAGGTCGGCCTGCTCAATCTGGCATCGGGTGAGGCCCGGGGCGGTCGGGCCGACGACGACACGGCCGATGCTCAGCGGTCGCTGGCCTTGCGCAGTGTCGTCGAATCGCGCAAGAGCCTTGGGCACGACGCGCGGATCGTGGTGGTGTTCCCGCGGAGTCCAGACTACGCGCGTCTCCCCCTGCCGCGCGAGAAGCGAGTCATGCGAGAGATCATCGACCGTGGCGCAGATGCGGTGGTGGGCATGGGGGGCTTGGCCAGCAACGAGATCGAGCAGTACCGTGGCGGGGTCATTGCCTACTCCCTGGGCACGCTGCTGCGGCCACGGTCGGCGGCCTACGCCGTGCTCGACTCCAGCGGTTTGGCGGTGTGGCTGACGTTTCCGCCTGACCGCAGGATTGCCTGTCAGGTTCTGCCCGTAACCTTCGACGACGAGTCGCGTCCGGCGCTGGGCTCTGAGAAGCGTATCCGCCACTTGGTGGACCCTGACAGGGGTGCTCGACGATCCCTCTTGCCGTCGCTGCGCGGGGCGCAGGTGACCTTGCAGAGTTCTTCCGGGACCCAGCGCGAGCTTCGAGGTTGGGTGGAGGGAAGAGACGCCAGTAGCCTGCCGTATCCGACCTGGATGGTCGACGCGCTGGGTCCGACTTCGGAATGGATCCAGGGGTATCAGATCCCCGCTGTCTGGATCCCGTTCTCGGAGGGGTATGTGGCCGGGAGCGCAAAAGCGGTACTCACCGGTCTCTTCAGCATGGGCGAGTTTCGACGCGTCTTGGAGCTCGATCCCGGCAGTCATCGCAGCGTGTCGGCGCGCTTTGCTGGGGTGAAGATCGAAAATGCCATGACCGCCACGTACGGCGTCGGTGACGATCGCATTCGCCGCAAGTTTCGGGTACCGGGCCCTCAAAGGCTGAAGCTGGCGATCGGCGACCAGACGGTTCTGGACGTCGCTGTCCCCTATCTCGCGCGCTGGCAGACGGCCCAGGTCGATACGCACCTGTTCGCTCAAACGACGCAGGACGTGACGGTGACGCTGGAAACCGACGGAGCGCATTTCCCGGTCGGCATCGACGTGGAGGTGTCACGGAGCATCCGTTGACTCGAGTCTCCCGCAAAGTGCGCTCTGTGACGGCGGCGCACCCTGCGTCGCCGAGCTACTTGCGGCCAGCTAGCCGACAGACGATGCCTGGGTTGCACGGCAGTGCATTGGTTCTGGCCCAGGCGAGCGGGCAAGGGTTTTCCGCCGCGTGCCTCCGAACTACGCTTTCGGGGTGCGTGTGCTTGTGGTCGAGGACACCGTGCGCGTAGCGGACGCGGTGGCAGACGCGCTGCGCGGCGCTGGCCACGTCGTGACCGTGGCCCCGGACTTTGCCACGGCCAGCAGCGAGCTGGCCGAAGCGCACCACGACCTCGCCATCATCGACCTCGGGCTGCCCGATGGGTCGGGGCTCGATTTGTGCCGGGCGGCGCGCCGCTACGGCGCGGCGCTGCCCATTCTGATCCTCACGGCCCAGAACGCGGTCGAGGCGCGAGTCGCCGGGCTCGACGCCGGGGCGGACGACTACGTCGCCAAACCCTTTGCCATGTCGGAGCTCCTGGCCCGCGTCCGGGCGCTGGGTCGTCGCGGTCCACGCTGGACGGAGTCACTGCGTTGGTACGGGTCCCTCTCGATCGATCGCGATCGGCGCATCGCGACCGTGGACGGTGCCGACGTACCACTCACCCCGCGTGAGTTCGACATCGTGGCCCTGCTCGCTTGGCGGGACGGCCGCGTCGTGGCGCGCGACGAGATACTCGAGGTGGTGTGGGGAGACGCTACGGAGAGCGCATCGGCAAGCCTAGAGGTACTGATTGGACGGATCCGCCGCAAGCTGGGCTCAGCAGGCACCGACGAAGTGATCCGCACCGTCCGCCAGGTTGGATACGCATGGTCCAGATCTCGCTCGAAGCCCGGTTGAGGCGGCGTCTGCTGCTGCTGGTGACGCCCGTGGTCGTCGGAGTGGGGGTGGCGTCAGTGCTCGTCACCCGGCACGCGCTCGAGGCTTCCAGTCGCGAGGTGGCGCGGGCCCGCGCCCAGGACCTGCTGCGCGATCTCCGCGACGAGATCGACGAAGGCACCCCGATCGATGCGGCCGCGCGCGAGACGCTCGCTGTTGCCGATGCCCACGGCGATCGGGCGCTGGTGCGCGGCCTGCCGCTGGGCGGCGACCGAGCCAGCAGGTTCCCGGTGCCGAGCGCGCTCGGCGGGATCGCAGTGGACACCTGCAAAGCAGCGCGCGACCAGGGGGGTAGAGCCTGGCAGGCGTGTGCCGTGGCGGACGGCTCGCTGCAGGCGATCGTGGCCGTCCCGGTGGATGCGCACGCTGCGGTGGTCGGTGGGCTCGCTCGGTGGATGCTGGTGGTCGTTGGCGCCGCTCTGCTCGCCCTGGTAGCGGCCGCCCGGTGGACGGTGCGACGGCCGCTCCAGTCGCTCCGCCGCATCGCCGAATGGTCGGAGCGTGTCGTCGCCGAGGACGCGCCGCCGCGAGCGCCCAAAGTGGACACCGCGGAGATCCAGCGGCTGACCGCTGCCTTCGACGCCCTGGTGCAGCGGCTCTTCGAGGCGCTGGAGCGCGAGCGCTCCACCAGCGCTCATCTCGCCCACGAGCTGCGCACCCCGCTCACCGCCCTGCGCGTCGAGCTCGAGGCTCTGGCTCCGCGTTGTGGCGAGGACGCAGCGCGACTGCTGACGGATCTGGACCGGATCGCGCGCGTGATCGACGCCATCCTCGTCCTTTCGACGCCTCCAACCGCCACCGGTGCGGCGAGCGTCGTGAACCTCGCCGACGTGGTCCGGGAGCTGGCGCCCCAAGGTGCGGTCGTGGTGGCTCCGGACGAGGCGCTGGTCCAGGCCGATCTCCACCTGGTAGAGCTGGCTCTCGTCAACCTGCTCGAAAACGCCGACAAATACGCCGGTGGGACCAGGCTAGTGCAGCTTTCGGAGATGGATGGCTTCATTCGGCTGGCGGTCGTCGACGCGGGACCGGGGCTGCCCGAATCGGCTCGCGAGCGCATGTTTGCGCGGTACTGGCGCGGCCAGAGCGACGGGCCGGGGCGCGGCCTCGGCCTTGCCCTGGTGAGAGCCGTGGCGGAACGGTGCGGCGGCTACGCCGAGGCGATCCCGAACCCGGCCGGCCGAGGTCTCGAGGTGGCCATCGCGTTCGGCCGCGTCCTCGGCTGGCACCAAGAGTCGCCCCGTTAGGCTGCCGTTCAGCTCGGGGCCGTAGGTTTGGCCGCATGAGGCTAAGCGTTGCTGCCCTTGCGCTCGGATCGGTCCTGCTCTCTGCCACCGGAGCTGCCGCGCAGACCGCGCTCGCTCCCATCACTTACGCGCAGGCCGTCGAGCGAGCGCGGCAGCGCTCGCCGGAGCTAGCCGCAGTTCGTGGACGCGAGGCCGTAGCCGGCGCCGAGGTCGGGATCGCTGGCGAGTACCCCAACCCGAGCCTCGTGGTGGGCACGGCCACTGAAACCGCTCGGCTGTCCGCAGGCGTGTCCGTGCCGCTCGTCGTGTTCGGGCAGCGCGGCGCTTCGGAAGCGGCGAGCCGCGCGGATCTGGCCACGGTACGGGTCGAGACCGAGGTGGCCAGCAGCGACATCCGAGCGGCGGCAGCGCACGCGTTCGTGCAGCTGTGGCTCGCGACGCACCGCGCGGGCGAGCTCGACGCCGCGGCCCGGCTGGCCCAGCGCGTGGAAGACGCAGTGAGCCAACGCGTGCAACTCGGCTCCGCCCCGGAGATCGAGCGTCTCCGCGCCCATGCGGTGCGACTGCGCGCCGATGCGGAGGCGACGACCGCTGCGGTCCTGGTGGGTGCTGCGGGGAGCGAGCTCGGACACTGGCTCGGCATGGCGGACGGCGTGTCGCTCAGGCCGCAGGGGGACCCAGCTGTGCCGCTGCAGCCGCCGGCGCTCAGCGCCTTGCTCGCCCGCGTGAAGAGTAGCCCGGTCGTGCGGCGCGAGGAGGCCGACGCCCGCGCCGCAGCGGCGCGGGCCGACCGCGAGCGCGCGGCGCGACGCCCGCTGCTCACGCTCGACGTCGGTCTGGACGCGTACGATCCGACCTTGCCTCGTACCAACTACCGGGCGCAGCTTGCCATCGAGGTCCCCGTCTTCAGTCAGCGCGGGCCGCAGGTCGAACGCGAGACTCAGGCGGCCGGCGCAGCCCAGCTGCGAGCCGCTGCCGCGCGTTCGCGGCTAAGGGCGGGGCTGCTGGCCGGCTACCGGCGGCTGCAGGCGGTTTCCGTCCAGGTCAAGGCGCTGGCTCAGGGCGTCGTGCCAGCCTCCGACATGGCTGCGGTCGCGGCCGAGCAAGCCTACCAGCTCGGACGTCTACCGCTCATCGAGGTGCTCGCGGCGGCCCAGGAACGCATCGATTCACGCATCGGACTGCTCGAGGCGCGCGCGGCACGGGCCGATGCGTGGATCGAGGTCCAGCTCGCCGCTGGAGGTCCCTGGTGACGCGCGCAGCCATCGTCCTGGCACTGGCCGTGGCGGCTTGCCAGGGCGGCGCGGACCCGGAACCCGAGCCGCCGCCGGTCTCGGTCCGGTGCGTGGCGGCACGGCGCGCATCGGTGCAGGAAAAGGTGTCCCTGCGCGGACGCGTCGAGCCACCGCCGGGCGGAGATCTCCCCGTCGCAGCGCAAGTGCCGGGGAGGATTGTCTCGGTGGCCGTGCACGAGGGTCAGCGGCTGGGACGGGGAGACGTCGTGGCCACCGTCGACGATGCCACGGTGCGTGAGGGCGCTCATCGCGCCGATGCCGCGCGGGCTCAGGCCCGCGGCGAGCTCACCAACGCCGAGGTGACGCTGACCCGCGCGCGAGAGCTCGTGCGCCGCGGAATCGCCGCTCAGCAGGAGCTGGATGACGCGACGGCACGCGAGCAGGCCGCGCGCGCCAACCTGGCGGCCGCCACGGCTGGGGTCGATCTTGCACGCCGCACCCTCGGCCGCGTCGAGGTGCGCTCGAGCTTCGCCGGCGTCGTCACGCGTGTCTGGCGCGGTCCGGGCGCGCTGGTGGACGGGACGGCGGCCACACCGATCGTGGAGCTGGCGACCCTGGATGCCAGCGATTTCGTCGCCGAAGCCACCGAGGGAGAGCTGGCCCACATTCGTGCGGGTCAGACCGCTACCGGTACCCTGATCGACGGCGCGACCTTCGTGGGAACGGTTGGAGCGCTCGCCAACGCGCTGGATCCATCGACCGGGCTCGGCACGGTGCGCGTCGCGATGGCGGAAGTCTCAGGTCCGATCACGCTCGGCGCATTCGGTCGCATCGACATCATGGTCGCCCGTCGGGATGGCGTGCTGGTGCTGCCGGTCGCCGCTCTACGCGGCGCGATCGCCGACGGTGCAGAAGTGGCCCTCTGCCAGCACGGCCACACCGCGCTGCGCAACCTCGTCGTTGGCTGGCGTGACGGGTCGCAGTTCGAGCCGGTCAGGGGGCTCGCGCCTGGGGACCGGGTGGCCATCGACCACGTGTTGGGTCTGGTGGACGGCACTCCGATCGCGGAGGTCAAGTGAACGCGCTCGCCTGGATCCGTCGTCACGCGGCGGCAGTGTGGCTCGCCACCTGCGCCCTGATTGCGCTTGGGGTGGCCGGGGCCTATGCCATGCCGAGCGGCATCTACCCCGAAGTGGATTTTCCTCGCATCGTCGTGGTGGCGCGCTCCGCCGCTACCCCGCCGGACGTGTTCCTCACCACCATCACGGGGCCGCTCGAGCAGACGCTGACCACCGTGGTGGGCGTGCAACGGGTGCGGTCCAAGACAATCCGCGGTGCCACGGAGATCTCGCTCGATTTCGCCCCAGGCACCGACCTGTGGCGGGCGCTGCAGATGGTCGAGTCGCGCGCCAACGAGCTCCGCTCGTCCCTGCCGCCCGGAGTGGAGCTCACCGTCGAGCGCGTCACCACCGCCTCGTTCCCCGTGGTCACGTTCAACGTTGCCGGCGTAGCCGATCCACGTGAGCTTCGGGAGCTCGCCGAGTATCAAGTCCGTCCGGTGTTGGCCGGCATTCCCGGAGTGGGGCGGATCGAGATCCTGGGGGGCGACGTACGTGAATTCGAGGTGATTCTCGACCCCGAGGCCCTGGCTGCGCTGCACCTCTCCGCCGCCGAGGTGGCGAACCGGCTGCGCGCCGGAATGGGGCTCTCCGCCGTGGGACGCGTGGAGCAAGACGCCCAGTACGTGACGGTCACCGCCACCGCGCAGCCGAAGACTCTGGCTGACATCCGCGCCGTTCCGGTCATGACCACGTCGAACGGGGCTATCGTCACCGTGGGATCCATCGCCGAGGTGGTGGAGGGTGCCGAGGATCGGGGCGCCCGCGTGGGCGGTGAGCTGGGCGAGACCGTGAGCCTGAGCGTGGCGCGACTGCCGGGGGCCAGCACCCCGGACGTGGTCGAGCGGGCGGTGGCCGCGGTGAGCGCCCTCGGTCCCACCTTGCCGGCAGGCGTGACGATCCGCCCCGTATACGATCAAGCGACACTGGTGCGCGACGCAATGAACAGCGTGCGCGACGCCATCCTGCTCGGCATTGCCCTGTGTGTGGGGGTCCTGGCGTTGTTCTTGCGCGACGCCCGGGCCGGTCTGCTCACCGCGGTCTCGGTTCCCATCACGCTGGCCATCAGCCTCGGTGTGATGCATGTGGCTGGGCAAACCCTGAACCTCATGTCGCTCGGCGGACTGGCCGTGGCCATCGGGCTGGTGGTCGACGACGCGATCGTGATGGTGGAGGCCATCGCCCGGCAGCGGGACCTGGGCGCCGATCCCGCCACGGCGGCAGCTCGCGGCACGATCGAGCTGGCCCCGGCGGTGATCGGCACCACGCTGACGACCGTGGTGGTGTTCGTCCCCCTGGCCTTCCTGCAGGGCGTGGTGGGCGACTTCTTCCGATCGCTGGCCTTCACGCTCACGACGGCCGTGCTGGTCTCGCTGGCCGTGGCGCTGGTCCTGGTGCCGCTCGCTGCCAGCCAGGGGCTCACGGCAGCGGCCCGCCCCACCGCCAGCCGTCTGCCGCTGGCCTACGGTCGGTTCGTACGCCGCATCGTGCGCCGTCCCGGATTGGCGGGTGCCGCCTTCGTCGCGATCCTGCTCGCCGGGGGACTGATTGCGCCTCGGGTAGAGCGCGGCTTCTTGCCGACCATGGACGAGGGCGCCTTCGTGCTCGACTACTTCCTTCCTGCGGGCACATCCCTGGAGGCCACCGAGGGGTACGCGCGACGGATCGAGGCAGAGTTGAAGAAGACTCCGGAGGTACGAGCCTACACTCGGCGCACAGGCGCCGAGCTCGGACCCGCAGCCGCCACCGAGCTCAACCGTGGCGACATCATGGTTCGACTCTCGCCCCCTTCGCAGCGGAACGACACGTCGGAAGACATCATCGCCGATCTGCGTACCCGCATTCAACGCGACGCACCCGAGGTGCGCGTGGAGTTCGTGCAGGTCCTGCAGGACGTGCTGAACGACCTCGCCGGCAACCCGCGACCCATCGAGGTGAAGCTGTTTGGTCCCGATTACGCGAAGCTGCACGAAATCGGCGACGTGCTGGTTCCACAACTCCGGAAGCTGGACGGCCTGGTCGACCTGTACGACGGCCACGAGCGCGACCTTCCCGAGCTGAAGTTTGCAATCCGACGCGACGCGCTCGCGCGCCTTGGGGTCACGCCGGAGCAAGCGACCGCCGAGCTAGACACCGCCCTGCTCGGCACGGTGGTGGGCAACGTACGGCGCTACGACCGCCTGGTCGGGGTCCGCGTGCGGTTCCCCAATCCCATCCGGTGGGACAGACAACGCGTGTTGGACCTGCCCCTGGCGGCAGGTGGCCACACGACCAGCTTTCGCGCGGCGGCCGACATCGAGTCGACCACCGGACCTTCCAGCTTGTTGCATGAAGCGCTGGAGCCCCTGGTCAGCGTGACCGCGGATCAGGAAGGCGGCGACCTCGGAGCGTTGGCCGACCAAGTGGAGGACATCGCCCGGAGCTTGCCGCTGCCGCCCGGCTACCGCGTGGAGGTGGGCGGGCAGATCGAGAGCCAACGCCAGACGCTCCGTCAGCTCGCCGGGGTGGGCGCGGTGGCGGTGCTGCTCGTGCTGACGCTGCTGGCCGCACAGTTTCGCCGCCTGCGCATGGCGGTGCTGGTGCTTTCGTCCGTGCCCATCGCCATGGTCGGCGCATTGCTTGCCCTGCTCGTCACCGGCACGCCGCTGAATGCGTCGTCGCTCATCGGGGCCGTGCTGCTGGTGGGCCTAGTCGTCAAGAACGGCGTGCTGCTCCTCGAAGAGGCCGAGGAGATCGCCGAAGCAGGCACTCGGCCGGTCGACGCCGTGACGCAGGCGAGCGAGCGTCGCGTGCGGCCAGTCCTGATGACCACCCTGGCAACCCTGGCCGGCCTGCTACCGCTCGCCTTCGGGATCGGAGCCGGCGCCGAGCTCCAGCGCCCGCTGGCCCTGGCTGTCATCGGGGGTCTGTTGACCTCCACCATCGCCACCCTCGGGCTGCTGCCCCCGTTTGCGGCGCTGGCGCTGCGACGACGCCGAGCCACAAGCGCGATTGCGTGTCCCTCTGCTGCGGACTGATGCGGGGACATGCGCCGCAACCTGCGCGCTCCTCGATCTTCTTCCAAGCTGCGTGCCAAGGGCCGCTGCCGCCGGTGGCGTCAGAGTCAGGCAGACGGGCTGAAAGACCGGGAAGCAATGCCGCGCCAACACCAGGGGGCAACTAGAAGAACACGATCCGTCGTGTCCTCGGGTCACCGAGCAGTGACGGACGAAATGCAGTAGTCGAAGCTCACGGGAGTCTCGGCAGAGCCGATCGTCAGACCGAAGGAGTCGACGTCGGCGAAGCTCGGGAGGGTGGTGCCCGAGTCGTTCCAGCAGCTGGTGCGGAACATCTCGGCCGTCACCTCCTGCCCGGACTGATAGTTCTGGATGCAGTAGACCTGCTCGGGGGGATCCCCCTCCGCGTGGGCCGTGAGGCGATACGTACCCGGACCGCCGGAGTAGGTGAAGCTCAGCCGGGTCATCGCCCGCTCCCCCCACGCCGTGTGCGCGCCAGTGGGATTCAGGCCGATCATGGCGCCCCAGTTGGCCGACCAGTTGCAGTCGTACTCGGGCGTGTCCTGACCCGCGCATTCGAGCGCGGGAAGCGACCCCTGGGCGCAGAGGACGCCTCCGGTGTTGCGAAAGCAGCCACTCTGGTTGCAGGGGCTCGGACTGGTGATGGAAGCCGCTTCACCTGCAGCCACCCAGGCATACCCTCCCATGGGCCCGCTGAGCTTGCCGTAGTTGCCCACCAGCACCCGGCTGGTGTCCGCGGGTGCGTCGAGCTCGACTTCGGAGATGCAGTAGTTGAACGACACGTCGTTCTTCGCCGAAGTGAGCATCAGGCCCATCATGTCCACGACGGCGAAGCTCGGCAGCGGGTCACCGTCGTCTGACCAGCACTCGCTCTTCAGTCGATCCGCGCTCACGGACAGACCAGAAAGGTAGCCTTCGATGCAGTAGGTCTTGTGATCCGGATCTCCGGCGACGTGAGCGGTCAGTCGGTAGCTACCCGGTTCGCCAGCGTAGGTGACGGCCACCGTCTCGGGCGCGTCCGCTCCCCAGGCCACGCCGCGGCTCTTGGGGTTGAGACCGACCAGTACGCCCCAGTTGGCTTCGTAGTTGCAGTCCCAGGACTCCGAGGTGGTGCAAGTCAGCGCGGGCAGGCTGCCCCGCGTGCAAAGCCCATCCTGAGTGCTGGTGAAGCAGCCTTGCTCGTTGCACGGGTTCGGCGATTCGACGGTGGCCAAATTGGCCGCGGCCACCCAGGCGTAGCCTTCCATTCCGCCACTGAGCTTGCCGTCATCGCCGAATACCACTCGGCCTGGCGCGGCCGACCGCTTCGCCGGATAACGCACTTCTCCCGTACCCGGATCTTCGGTGCTGCAGGCTGCGGCGGAGGCTGCCCACAAGGCCAGCAGTAGGCTCGCTGCGGTCCATCGCTCGTACTGGCTCTTCGGGTTGATCGTCATGACGCGCTCCTTGCGTGAAATATCCGCCGGCTCACTCGGCTCGTGAAGACGGCGCCGGACTCATGAGATGGATGGGGCGCAGGCGAAGCGCCGATCACTGTTTGTTCGCGGACTGAACCCCGCGGGTCCGAGCCGCCTGGGAATCCGTGCCCCCTGGACGTTGCACACCGACGTGCTGCCTCGAAGGCCGATTCTGGCAAGTCTCTGCGCCCACGGGCCACGCTGGGGTGCAGTAGGCTGGCCGCAAGGCCGGGGCGCGAAGCCCACGAACCCGGCGCTCACTTCTCGATGAAGCGGACGTCGTCGATCCAGAAGTCGAACGGCGTGTCCTCGCCGTGAACGTGCCACTGCAGGCTGTGCAGGCTCGTGGGGTCGAGGGGCGGGGTGTCGTAGCCACGCTGCCGCATCTCGCTCCACCGAACGTCGTACTGCTTCCAGTCCGAGTCGAGGAACACGGCGGCCGCGTGAACGTTGTAGCAGTCCTCTTGGCAGGTCCCGCCCCACCGGGTGGGGACCACCCGCACCTCCCGAGCGCCGACGAAGACCCGGCCCGGCCCCTTGGCGCGGAAGCGGAGGCCAGCGTAGGCCGAGGCGTCATAGCAGTGGTGGGGGGAAAACGGCAGGTCGAGGACGGCGCCCCAATCGCGCAGCGTTTCCCCGGTCAGGTGCAATGCCCGGCGGTTGGTCCGGTCCGCCCCCTCGGTGGGCTCCGGCCGCGGCACACGGGTCACTTCCCCCTCTTGATCGTAGTCGAAGTGCAGGAGCCAGAGGAACGAGCGCCCCTCGGCTTCGTGCACGTGGCCGTCCCCGTCCTCGAAGTCGTCGATCAGCGCAAGACCCCCGGCCGCATGGAAGCGCCGTTCGCAGGGGTGAGCCGGCACCCTGTGGACAGGAGCGGTGGGCACGACCACGGGCTGGAGCGGCTCGGGTTGAGCCAACCCGACCTCGTTCTGCGACGACTGGATCGCCACCAGCACGACTGCCACGCACGCAGCCATGCCCAGACCCATCGCGCCCATGGCCCAGGGTCGGTTCCACCAGCGCCGCCAGCGAGCTGCGCCCGACTGCAGCAGCGAGAACCGCTCGGACAGCCTCTGCTCCAAGTCGGGTGACGGGTGATCGAGGCGCTGGGCGGCCTCCATGAGCTCGCGTCGGAAGGCGCGCTCCTCCGACCCGAGCCCCATCTCGCCCGCTCCGCCGCCCGAGCCGATTCGGTGCACCGAGCGGGTCACGCACCCCTCCGTAGCTCGCGCAGGCGCATGCGCCGTATCGCCGTATCGAACACCTGCCGAGCCTTGCGAAGCCGGGAGGCCACCGTCCCCGGCGGGATCCCCAGGACCTGGGCCACTTCGGGCCCCCCGAGCTCCTCCATTTCGACCAGCACGAACACCGCTCGCTGTTCGGGGTTGAGTGCGCCAAGCGCCTCGTCGAGCAGGTCTCGGGCCCGGCGGAGCGCCACGAGCTCATCCTGGAGCAGCCCCGCTGAGGGCAGCTCTGGATCCAGCGGAGCCAGCGCCCGGGCGGCCGCGGAGCGTCGGCGATCCGACGCCACCCGGAGAGCAGTCGAAATCAGGAACGAACGTTGTGCCCGCACCGGAACGTCGTCCAGACGACGGAACAAGACCAGGAACACGTCCTGCGCTGCCTCGTCCGCGTCCCAGTCGCTGAGCCCCAATCGTCGCAGTACTCGCCACACCAGCGGCAGGTGATCGCGCATGGCCGCGCGCAGCCGGGCAGCGTCAGCGGGCATGGCACCCTCCCAAGGAAGACACGCCACTGGCAAGGACCCACCGAGCTGAGTGACTGCACACACCGCCACATCTGCTCAATGGGAGCAGGTGCGCTGGTGGATCGGAAAAAAGGTCCAACACGACCTAGAAGCCTGCGTGCGCCGGCCGGAGCGCCCCCCGGGAAGCACTGATTATGTCACACGAGGCAGCAGCATTGGCTCAGGGAGTCGGCCTCTTGGACGACGCGACTCCGACGGCGCGGGCCAGCGACCTCGGGGCATACGGGGCGAAAATCTCGTGGTTCTGGCCTCGCCGGAGCTTCCTTGCGGGTCCCCGGGTCGGGGAGTGATCCGGGCAGAGCAGAAATTCCGATCGAGTCTGGGCGCAGAACCCATTCTGCTTGCGGACACGAGAACTCGGACTACACGAGATGAATCGACGCAGGAGCCGAACGGACCGGATCCGGGTTTCTGATCGAGAGACTCAGGGCAGGGACCAGGTGCGAAACTCGCTAGGAGTAGTGTGATGCGACGTCGAAACCCAATCTGCTGCGCGTTGGGATGCTTCGCCGTGTTGGCGATCGCCGGCTGTGGCGACTCCGCGGAGGTGGTCGCGAGATCCGACTCCGGTGGCGAAGGCGGACGCGACGATACCGGAGCCGCAGGGGCTGCGGGAGCGGCCGGCGCGGCCGGGCACGCCGAAGCGCGGTGCGGGGTGACCGACCCCGACCTGACGTCGGGCAACGCCGATGACCTCTTCAACACCTCACACGTGCCGACCTTCGATCTCTACCTTCCCCCCGATGAGTGGGAGGCGTTGCAGGTGAACGCGCGAGACGAGGAGTACGTCGAGGCCGAGGCCTGCTTCGAGGGCCGCGGGATCGGACGTGTGGGCCTACGCTTCAAGGGCGCCCAGGGCTCCCTGTACGGCTGCTTCGACGAGCAGGACGAGATGATCTGTCGCAAGCTCAGCATGAAGCTCAAGTTCAACGAATACGACACAGAGCAGCGCTTCTTCGGCTTGAAGCGCCTGAACTTCAACGCCAACCAACACGACGACACACGCATCAAGGAGAAGCTAGCCTTCGACCTGTACCGCGCCATGGGCATCGTGACGCCGCGAGCGTCCTGGGCCGTGGTGCGTGTCAACGAGGAGTCCCAGGGTTTGTACGGAATGGTGGAGCAGGTCGACGGACGCTTCACCGCGGATCGTTGGCCCGACAATCCGGACGGCAACCTCTACAAGGAGCTCTGGCCCATCTATGCCGACGCCGACTACGCCACTGCTCACCTGAAGACGAATGAGGAGACCGCGGACGTCAGCGCGTTTCTCGCTTTCACGGAGGCCCTGAACGCCGCCAGTGACGACGAGCTGCGCGCTACCCTCGGCAGCTACATCGACCTCGACTACTTCGCCCGCGTGTTGGCCGTCGGAGACGCTATCCTCGACTACGACGGCCTCACCTACTTCTGGACGGATGGTACCGTCTTCAGCAACCACAACTACTACTTCTACGAAGAAGCCCCGAACGCATACACCCTCATCCCCTGGGACGTGGAGTCGACGTTCTGGCTCAACCCCGACCACGCCGCACCGCATTGGACCGTGCTGCCCGAGGACTGCAGCATCACCTACGAGTACTGGGACGGCATCGCGATTGCGCCCGGTTGTGATCGCGTCTTCCGAGCAATGGCAGCGGATCTGAGCGGCTGGCGCGCTGCCGGCCAAGAACTGCTGGACGGACCCTTCTCCGAAGCGGACATGGTCGCGAGGATCGACGAGTATGCCGACTTCGTTCGCGAGGAGGCCCTGGCGGATCCGACCCCTTGGGTCTACAACCCCTTCGAGTCCGAGGTCGAGTACCTGCGAGGGCTGATCCCCACGCTGCGCGCTCGGTTCGAGCGGCTCCTGGCTGGGCTACCGTGGAATCCCGTGGCCATCGACGTGGCCCAGGTCACGGGCTTCGAGGATCAAGACGATACCACGCTGCTCGGGCCGGGAACGTGGCTGGGCGCCAACCCCAACTCCACGGTCTCGGTCGCCGTCAACTCGGTCGACCCGATGGCGGAAGCTCAGGACGTCGTGATGAGCTTCGAGTACTCCAACGAGGCGGAAGCGTGGCAGCAATGGTCGGGCTATCTCATTCCACTCGCTGGGGGCGCCAATGACCTCACCGCGCTGGCCGGCATCCGCTTCTGGGTGCGCGCCGACGAGCCGCGAGTCCTGCGCTTGAACGTCGACAGCCCCGAGAGCTCCGCAGCGACGGAGGGGATCCGCTATGGGTGGGACGTGGACGTGACGGACCAGGCCACCCAGATCGAGGTGCTGTTTGCGGACGCCGCACTTCAGGATTGGGCCATCACCGAAGGGCGCGACCCCGGCGACGACCTGCAAGACATCCTGGCAACCGCGACGGGGCTGGTGTTCGAGCCGCAGTGTGTGAACCGCGACTCCAGCGGGCAGCTCCCTGACGGCACCACGGACGCGGGCTTGGTCGAGCTCGACGATATCGAGTTCTTCTGAACGGGCGCCTGGCGTTCTCACTGCGCCTTGGTCTGCGCCTGAATCTCGAACCGCTTCACCCAGGTGGTGCCGCTGCCCCCCATGATCTCGTTTCCGAACTCGACGCTCGCTACGTAGTGATTGGGATCGATGACCTGCTTGTCGGCGAGGTAGCGCAGTACGGCCAGCATGTCGATCACGCCCTTGCGACGGATCTTGGTGCTCTTGAGCGCCACATACGTCCAGCGGCCACCGGCGCCGAAGTTGTCAGCTCGCCACAGCTCGTAGTCGATCCCGGCAATGGTCGGTCGATCGGCGATCTTGCCAGCGGGCTCGGCCTGGCCCCCGTAGTCCATCCAGAACATGACTTCGGTGGAGATGAGGCTCGGGTTGGGGTTGGACGACGCGCTACCGCTGCGCGTGAGCCAGATCTCCGGCGCCAGGTTGTAGGTTCCGGTCGCGGTCGTCTCCACCTCGAAGTCGAGAGTGAGCTTGGTGATGTCCGCCACCTTCATCGGCATCCGCGGATCGGTCGGCTCACCCCCGGACCACGGCTTCCACCCGAACACGATCTCTGGGTAGGCGAACACCGTGGAGTCGAACCCCGGCCAGTTCCAGGTCCAGCCACGCTCAGTGCGTCCGGCGACATCGCGGTCGAGCAAACATTGCTCGAACCCTTTCTTGGCCTTGCCCTTGCCCCACACGTTGTTCTCGTAGCGGTAGGGACCATCCATCACGCTGTACCAGTGGCCGCAGTCGGCATCGACGCCATCGGCGGACACCCCGGGAGCCATCACCCTCGGCTTGAGCTTGCAGCCAGCCAGCAGCAGTGCAGCGGCTCCCGCGAGGAGGAACCCAGCAACGCCGAACAGGAGGCGAGATCTCGAATCGGTCCGGTTACTCATGCTGCCTTCTTTCCGGGATGGCGCTTCAAAGCAGGGGGCCAGCGCGCCCACTGCACGGGGAGACCAAGCCAGTTACTGCACGTCCGCGTAGAAGCCGTCAACGGTGAGCCCCACTCCGCCAGAGACAATCTCGAATCCGGCCTGGATGCTCTGCAAGTACTGGGTCGTTTGGACGACACCCTGCTGGACGGCGTCGTCGATGAAGTGCCGGAGGTCGAACTCCCACTCGTCCATCGGCGTCTCCGGGACGTAGCTGATGACGTCGGCTGCGCCGTTCGATCCGACGAAGCGGTGGAAGGTCAGCCCACCGATGCCAATGGATCCGGCATCAGAGCATGAGTCGATGTAGGTGGGGGCGGTTGAGCGGCAGTTCCATTGCTCGTCATCTCCGTTGATGGGGTTGAGGCCGTGGGAGTCGAACCAGACCATCAGGTACACGTCCGGTCCGCCCGAGGTGTAGCTCTCCGCGTCCGTGAAGTAGACGTCGTACGTGGTGTTGCCGGTGAACTCGATCGACGTCGAATTCGTCGAGAGGCCGGTCGCTACCCCGGTGATGGCGCTCGCCTGAATCGGCATGCCGCTGTCGGGCGTGGACCCTCCGCCTTGGGCCTTGCCCAGGTACACCGACGGGAACGCGGCAACGTCCCAGGGGTTGCCCCCTGCCGGCTCCTGGAACGAATCGACACGGAACACGAAGTCTCCGCCGGCGGTGATCGTCTGATCGGCACCGCCCCAGGGGTTAGTTTGCACGTTGTAGTTGTCGCCGTCGATGGTCAGGTTGAAGGTCTCGTAGCCATCACTGGTCCCTCCGCCCTCGATGGTCTGGTCGAAGCCCCGCGGGGTTGCGGGCAAGCTTCCTCCGGTGCCCTGCTCGCCTTCGACGCCCTGCTCCCCGCCCGTGTCCTGGTCGCCGCCGGTGCCTTGTTCGCCGCCGGCGCCGATCGTTCCCCCACCTCCGAGCACGAAATCGTTGGGAGCCGCCTGATTGCTGCCGCCACCGTCGCAACCGATAACGCCGAAGCTCAAGAGCGCCACACCGCCGATGCGCCTTACGCAGTTTGCAACTCGGGACGAGGACGAAACGGAAGACGCAAGAACACGACAGCTGCCCATGGTGGTAAGTCACTGAGCGACGCCGAAATGGTTCGCGGTGCAGTCCCCGCTTTCACGCCGCCAGGTCGAGCCGCGCCGCAATTGTATCCGTCCGCTTCCTGGGGCGACATTCAGCGAGCTGCCCGGCTCGACCACGACGTCCATCAATCTCGTCCAGCCGCGGTCACGCCTGCTGCATATCGGCGCTCTGCCGAATGCGCACCACCAGCTGGTGTCCTTGGACAGGGAGCGCGCGATAGATCGGCAATCCGGCTCGCCGGAGTCGACTGCAGCGAGAAAGTCAGAGCAGTCAGCGACGAGTGAACCTGCCGCCTTCAGAGCCTGATCCCGCTCTCACGCGACGCCCGGTGTCGCGGCTTCGCCCCACGGCGGCTACAGCCGGCGCACCACTCGGGCCGCCGGCCCAGGTGCCTGCTTTCCACTTGATTTCTATCGTAAGCGGGTTATGTTAATAGGGATGACTCCGCAGGTCCGGTCCTACTTGGCGAGCATTGGCCGGCGAGGCGGGCGCAAGAGTCGTCGCCGGCTCGATCCCGAGGTCGCCCGCGGCATGGTCAGAGTGCGTGAGGCGCGACGCGCGTTCCGCCGGTTTCATGCAACCTGCTTCTGGTACTGCGATCCGGACTACGTGGTGACCTCCGGCGATGTTCGTTGGGTTGCAGAGCAATTGATGAAGCACGGCGGGCGCCTGGGTTGGCAGATCGGTGCCTCATTGCGTTGCCAATCTCCGGGGCGAGACTCCCATGCCGCTCACTGACTTTCAGCAGAGTCTGGTTCAGTTGCTGGCCGCGAACCGAACGCCTGACAGCTATCTGGCAGGGGGCGCGGCGCTCCATCTCGAGCCGAGTTCGAAGCGCTACAGCAACGACCTGGACTACTTTCAGGACTCAGAGGAGCGGGTGGCCGCAGCGTTCGCCCAGGATCGTGCCTGTCTCGAGGCTGCCGGCCACACGCTGGAAGTGGCGCTGAATCAACCGGGCTACATTCGCGCCGTCGTCCGCTCGAGCGATCAGGCCACGAAGGTCGAATGGGCGCACGATTCGGCGTGGCGCTTCTTGCCCGTGATTCAGCATGCGACCGCGGGCTACGTGCTGCACCCCATCGATCTGGCTCTCAACAAAGTTCTGGCCCTGGCGGGTCGGGACGAAGCTCGCGACTTCTTGGACGTCCTGCACGTTCACGAGACGACGTTGAAGTTGGGTGCGCTGTGCTGGGCGGCTTCGGGCAAGGACCCGGGATTCACCCCTCACGCTCTGCACGCGCTCCTGAGGCGACGGGGCAAGTACCGTCCGGAAGACTTCCGGCGCCTGAGGTTGCAGGAGCAGCCGCACCTGCCAACTCTCAAGCAGCACTGGCTCGAGGCTCTGGCCCAGGCAGAGCGCTTCATCGAGGCCCGTCCTGCCGATGAAGTGGGGTGCCTGTACTACTCACTCTCCCGACGGAAGTTCGTGGACGAATTCGAGGAGAAGGACCCGGACATCCAGCCCCACTACGGCCGCCCTGGCGGCGTGTTGCCACGGATGGAAACGTAGCGGGCAGCGCAATGGTGGACTCGCTCCGAAACTAGCGTCTCCCCCGCCGAGCGCTGCGCGGACCTGGAGCTAGTAGAGCCTGATGACGGCTGGGCTATTGTCGTTCGGTGCCGCCGGTGGTCGTCCCGAGCTCGTATTCCACTGTGCACACCGAAGCACCCAAAGCCACCGACTTCGATGACGCACGCCAACTGACCTCGGGTGAGTCGAAGCCCTCGCGCCCGCCTGGTCCGATTGCGGAATACGGTGAAGTGGCTCCGATCTTAGGTGAGCACGGCGCGTGCCTGCCGCCGCTCGTCGGACACTATCCCGCGTCCGCAGGTCGGTGTAATAGGCGAGTCGATCCTCAATGAATGCGGGCGATTCTTCCCATTCTGCCGCTCCGACTCGATCACTCGGCCGCACGGGCGTCAAGATGCCCCGAGTGATCTTCGGGACCAGCACGCTGGGGAACCTCTATGCCATTCCCAGCGACGAAACCAAACGCGCCGTCCTCGGTGCCGTCGTCACCGAGCTCGGAGGCCACGCGGTGTTGGACACTGCCGGCAAGTACGGTGCGGGGCTC
>CAZSVU010000041.1:0-37212 GCA_964610275.1 uncultured Polyangiaceae bacterium
GAGGATTCCATCCGGGCGTTCCGGAAGATCTTCGATGAGCTCGAGCCCGCCAACGAAGACGCCATCTTTGCTCTGGGGCGCATCTACGAAGCCAAGGAGGCTTGGGTGGAGTTGAACGGCGTGTTCGAGCGGGAGCTCGAGAACGCCGTGGGGGACGTGCAAGAGGCGGAGATCCGGGCGAAGATCGCGCACCTGGCGGCAGAGCGACTGGGCAAGGTCGACGAGGCCGTCGAAGGCTGGAAGCGGGTGCTCGATCTCAGAGGCGAGGACCCCGAAGCGCTGCAGGCGTTGGCCGACCTGTACCAACAGCAGGAGCAGTGGGCGGAGTTGACCGACGTGTTGGAGCGGCACTTCGACATCGCCGAGACGGACGAAGATCGGGTCGGCATACTGATCCGCCGGGCCCGACTCTTCTCCGAGCAGTTGGGGCGCGATGACGAGGCGCTGGAAACCTGGCACCGAGCGCTAGACATCGACTACTCGAACATCGTGGCGCTGCGCGCGGTGGCGCAGATCTGGCGGTCACGTCAGGATCCGCAGGAGCTGGTCACTGCGCTCCATGCGACCATCGACCGTGCGGCAGCCCTGCTCGAAGCAGACGAGCTCAAGGCCGTGTATCGTGAACTCGGCAAGACCTACGGCGAAGTTCTCGAGCAGCCCTACGAGGCGGCTGAAGCGTGGCGCAATCTTCTCGACGTCGATCCTGCGGACTTCGAGGCGATGGCAAAGCTCGAGGAAGGATTTCGCGCAGAGGAGCGATGGACGGACGTCGTGGACGTCAAGATGCAGCGCTCCGACGCCTTCGAGGAATCCGCTGAGAAGATTCGCGAGTTGCTCGAGGTAACGGAGATCTGGAAGAGCACGATTGAGGACTATGACGGGGCCACCGCGGCCTTCGAAAAGATCCTGACCATCGATCCGGCACACGAGCTGGCCTTTGACGAGCTGGAGAAGCTCCACACGCAGGCATCACGCTGGGAGCAGCTCATCGAGATGTATCTGAACCGGCTGGAGATCCTGCAAGAGGTTCCTGCGCGCGCCGACCTGCTGCGCAGAATCGCGCACGTTTTCGAGGATCAGCTCGACGACAAGGGACAGGCATTCGATGCCTTGGTCAATGCGTTTGCGGAGGACTTCGGCGCGGACGAAGAGACCGTCACCTACCTGGAGCGAATGGCCCAGGCCACAGGCCGGTGGGGTGAGCTCATCAATACGGCAAACGCCTGGCTGCAGGAACAGGAAGAAGCATCCAACAAGATCCAGCTCTGTCTGCGTCTCGGCAAGTGGTACGCAGAGGACCTGGATCATCCGGAGTACGCTCAGCCCTACTACGCGACGGTCATGCAACTCGATCCGAACAACGTCGCGGTGCGGCGCCGGGTCGCTGCGATCCACAAGCTGAGCGGCAACTGGCAGAAGATGGGCGAGGAGCTCACGCGGGCGCTCGACGTCGCGGTCGCGAATGACGACCGCAAGGCGATCCAGCATGACCTCGGCGACCTGCTGGCGAAGCACATGAGCCAGATCGAGCAGGGGATCACGTTCTACAAGCGCGCGCTCGAAGTGGATCCGTACTATCTGCCGACGCTCGAGGCGTTGGAAAAGATCTACGACGAACGCGAGTCGCATTCCGAGTTGGTGGACGTGCTCAAAGCCAAGGTGCACGCTCTCACCGAGACGGAAGCGATTGCGGGTCACAAGCTCCGGATTGGCGGCCTCTACGAGTCTGCGCTGGGCAGCCTGGACAGCGCGGGCAAGGAATACCGGGAAGTACTCGAGCTCGATGGTTCCAACCTGCTCGCCATGCGAGGGCTGGAGCGCGTCTACGGAGCGCTCCAGAATTGGGGCGAGTTGGTGGGCGTGCTGGAGCGCCAGCTGGATGTGCTGGAGATCGAGCGTGAGCGGGTGGACACCTTGCTCAAGTTGGCGTCGATCCAGGAAGAGCAGTTCCTGAAGCCGGACACCGCGGCTGAGCGGCTCGAGCAGGCGTTGGACATCGATCACACCGAAGAGCGCGCCTACCTCGGGCTCGAGCGGTGCTATCGGCGGCTGAAGCAGTGGCTCGACCTGATCACCGCCTACGAGCGGCACGTCGCCGAGCTCGACGAGTACGAGAAGAAGATCGAGCTGCATTTCCAGATCGCGACGGTCTACCTGGAGGAAGTCGGTGACATCGATCGAGCCATTGATGCCTATCAGAATATCGTCGACCTGGACGAGACCAACATTCCGGCGCTGGAGGCCCTAGCCAAGCTCTACGAGAAGCAGGACGACGCTTCCCGCTCGATCGATGCGATGAGCCGGGTTGCGGACTTGACGACCGATGGCACGCAGCGGGTCGAGATGTACTACCGGATCGGAACCGCACTCGAGGAGAAGCTCGGGGACCGGGTGCAGGCGCAGGAGCGCTTCGAGATGGCGTTGGATCTCGATCCGGCACACCTGCTGTCTCTGGCGGCGTTGCGTACCATCGCCATCGACGAAGCGGATTGGGATCGCGCTGCTCGGTACCTCGAGCAGGAACAGATGAACACCGAGACGCCACGGACGCGGGCGAAGCTTCTGGTCGATCTCGGGAAGTTGCGCGACGAAATGCTGGGAGAGCACGAGCTCGCCATTCAGGCCTACGAGCTGGCGATGCAGTGCGATCAGGATTGCGAAGAGGCCGCGTTGCCGTTGGTCGAGGAGTACAGCGCGACCGCGCGGTGGGAGGAAGCCGAACCGCTCGCGGATCTTCTCGTTCGCAAGGCGAAGTCGCGTGAGCGGCACGAGCAGCACGTCCTACACAAGATGTACGGAAAGGTACTTGCCTCCCTCGGAAAGTACGAGAAGTCGCTCAAGGAGTACCAGACTGCCCACCAGCTGGACCTCACCGACCAAGAGGCGACGCGCGGGATCGCCGACGTCGCGTACGAGCTCAAGGACTGGCCGAGCGCGCTGACGAACTACCAGAAGGTGCTCACCTCACTGGGCGAGGAGGACGTCGACGAGCGGGTGAACGTTTACTATCGGTTGGGGTGCATCAAGCGCGATCAGGGGCAAGCGAAGCAGGCGATCAACAACTACGAAAAGGCGCTGGCGCTGAACGGAGAGCACCGGCTGACCTTGGACGCGTTGGTCGGGGTGTACGAGAACCTGAACGACTTCAAACAGGTTGCAGCGTACAAGCGGCAGATTCTGGACTGCGTCTACGAGGGCGAGGAACGGTTCCAGATTCTCAATGAAATCGGTGAGTTGTGGGACGAGAAGGGAAAGGCCCCGGCCAAGGCGATTGAGGCCTACGAGGAGGCGCTCGAGCTCGAGCCGCAGAACCACATTGTGCTGCACAAGCTCCTCGCGCTGTATCAGAGGTCGAGTGAGTGGTCGAAGATGATCGATTCGCTTCAGGCCATCGCCGACATGGAGGAACGGCCCGAGATCCGTTCACGCTACTTCTTCACGATGGCGCAACTCTTCCGCGACAAGCTGGATGATCCGGATCGGGCGGTGGAGTTGTTCAATGAAGCTCTGGATCTGAACCCCGGGTACCTGGAAGCGTTCGAGCGCATCAACAAGGTGCTCACCGGGCAGAAGAACTGGAAGCAGCTGGAGCGGTCGTATCGAAAGATGATTCACCGCGTCGCCGGGAAGGGAAAGACGGATCTGGAGAACACGCTCTGGCACCAGCTGGGCTTGATCTACCGGGACCGGATGGATCAGATCGACGAGGCGATCGAAGCCTTCAAGATGGCCGCCGCAACCAACCCGGTGGCGGTGATCGAACGCCAGATCCTCTCCGAGTTGTACGAGAACTCGGAACGCTGGGACGATGCCATCGCCGAGCAGCGGTACATTCTGGACCAGGACCCATTGGCCATCGAACCGTATCGAGCGATTTATCGTCTGAACTTGCACAAGCAATCGTACGATCAAGCGTGGTGCTTGGCCGCGGCGATGGCGTTCATGGGCAAGTGCGACGAAGAGGAGAAACGGTTCTACGAGGACTACCGCCCGCAGGGAATGCTGGCGGTGAAGGGTCGACTCAGCAGCGAGTTGTGGGCGAAGTTCCTGGTACACAAGAACCAGGACATCTACGTGTCCAAGATCATGGAGATGATCGCGCCCGCGGCCCTGCAGGCGAAGATTGCGCAGCTGAAGGCGCAGGGGAAGCTGCCCGTCCTGGATCCCCGTTTCAAGCAGGATCCGGCGAGTTCGACCGTGACGTTCGCCAAGACGTTCGGGTGGGCGGCGCAGGTACTGGCCATCGCCGCGCCGGTGCTGTACGTGCGAAGCGACGTACCTGGGTCCGTTCTGGCCGTTCCGGCAGCGCCGCCTGCCTCGATTGCTGGGCAGACTGTTCTGACCGGATTCAAGCCGGAGGAGCTGACGTTCATCTGCGGCAAGCACCTCGCGGGCTACCGCGGTGAGAACTACATCCGCAATCTATTCCCGACTCAGGCCGAGCTGACGATTATGCTGTTTGCCGGCGTGATGATCGCCACCCCGGGGACCCCCATGCCAGCGGACATGCAGCAGCAGATCCGAACCACGGCGCAGGAGCTCGCCAAGTACATGCAGCCCGTCCAGTTGGAGGGCCTCCGCATGGTCGTCAAGCGGTTCCTGGAGGAAGGGGCGAAGGCAAACATCAAGAAGTGGAGCCAGTCTTCGGAGCTGACCGCGTGCCGTGCTGGCCTGCTGGTATCTGGTGATCTCGCGATTGCGAAGAAGATCATCAGCTCTGAGCAGCAGTTGCCGGGCGACCTGTCGGTGGGCGAGAAGATGCGCGAGTTGTTGCTCTTCAGCGTGAGCGACGAGTACGCCGCGCTCCGGAAGTCGCTCGGAATCGCCATCGGCGACGAGGAATAGAGCCCCGTCGAGGCTACGCACGGTCGGCCTCGAGGCGACGGGCTGCGAGGAGAGCGGGAGTCTAGCCTGCGAGGGCCGCCAGTTGGGGGGCTCCGAGCGCGGGGAGGGTGAGCTGAGGAGGTGAGCGCTACTTGCCGGGGGTGTCCAGAGTGATTCTGGCTCCGAAGGTGAACGCGAAGTTGAGCGCGAGCTCGTCGCTTTCCAGGTCGGCCAACGCGGATACGTCGTTGGGTCGGCTGCCGTACAGGCCTGTGTCGAGCTGGATGAAGGGGCCGAACCCGATGTTCTTGAACGCGTACCAGTCACCGCCGAACTTGAGCCTGAGCAGATCGAAACCTGCGTAGTCGAAGCTCGATGCGTCCGTCTCGATCTTGGTCATGCGGTAGCCGATGCCAGCGGAGATCCAGGGATCGAAGCGCACGCCCTGCACCAGGTGGTAGCGAACGAAGGCGCCGAAGGCCATGGTGGTGGCGCTGCAGTCGTCACAACGGGCCCCGGCGCCGTACGCGCCGTACTCTCCCCACAGCCCGGCGGCTACAGTTCGGCTGATTCCCATGCCGACATCCAGGTCGAGGGCGTAGCCCGTTCCCAGGACGCGGGACTGGAGCAATCCACTCTGCAGCTGCCCGAACGGGAGAACCAGTCCGCCGCCGGCTGCGGCCACGAGATGTCCAGTCAGGGTGTCGGTCGGCGAGGGAAGTGGGGGCAGACGCTCGGCTTCGGGGTCGGCATTGGGGGCGTTGGTTGGCTGGGCGCCGCTGGGGGCGGTCTGATCGGGCAAGGCGGCGTCCTGCGTGTCCGGTGGTGCAGGGTTCGACTCGTCAGGGGGGCTCGGCTCGGGCTGCTGGGCCAGGGCCGCGTGTGCTCCGAAGCAGGACGCTGCCACCCCGACCAGTCTGAGAAAGGCACGCATGGGCGCCTGCTTACCACCGGCCGCTGGTCTCGGGGAGAGGATTGTCACCAGTGTGGACCTCCCGAGGAGGGTTGCTAGCAACTGAGGCGGCTCACTGCCCGAAGACTGCGGCATGAATGGGGTTCGGTCATGCGCCGAGGTCGGACAGCACGCAGGCGAGGAAGCGACGGCGGAGATCACCTGGCACGGAGGTCCGGGCCCCTGGATGGTCGAGGCGGGCTCCGTGGAAACCGGCCGAAGCGGGCATCTGCGCCCCGGAGGCCAGTTGGTCCTGGGCAGTGGCTCCGGAGTGGAGTTGCGGGTCGACGACCCCGCAGTCAGTCAACGGCACTGCCGGATTGTCGCCACTGCGCGAGGCGTACAGGTGGCCGACCTCGCGTCGACCAACGGGCTTTTCGTTGGCGCAGTCCGGGTGGGAGCCGTGATGCTGCCTGCGGTAGGCGGTAGCTTCGTGATTGGGCGCACTACGGTAACCGTCCGTCCGACCATTGGTGACGATGTGATCCCCGAGTCGGGCGCGCTCCCCGGGGTGGTCGGCTGCTCGGCGCCCTTGCGGCGCATCGTGGCCGACGTGCGACGATACGCGCAACTCGAGGCACCGGTGCTCATTCAGGGCGAGAGCGGCACCGGTAAGGATCTCGTTGCCCGTGCGCTCCACGCGTTGAGCCAGCGTCGGGGAGCGTACGTGCCACTGAATGCTGGCGCCATTCCCGATTCCCTCGCAGACGCAGAGCTGTTTGGCCATCGGCGGGGTGCGTTCACCGGAGCGGTTGCCTCCCGAGCTGGCGCCTTCGAGCAAGCGGATCAGGGAACCCTGTTTCTCGACGAGGTGGCGGACCTCTCGCCGAGGGTCCAGGTCAAGCTCCTCCGCGTCGTCGAGGACGGCATGGTGCGTCCGATTGGCGCAACAGCGCCGCTGCGCATGAACGTTCGCATCGTGTCTGCCACGTGGACCGCATTGGCGGAGTGCGCAGCGGTGGGCCGCTTCCGTCCAGACCTGTATCATCGTTTGAGCACAGTGGTCATCGAGGTGCCGCCCCTCCGCCAGCGCAAGAGCGACATCCCGGCCCTGTGCCGAGCGCTCTTGGCCCGCCATCAAGCGGAGTTCGGCACCAAGTGTCTGGCGAGCGCGGCCCTCGCGAAGTTGGTGGCACACAGCTGGCCAGGAAACGTTCGGGAGCTCGCCAGTGTGCTGTATCGCGCGGCTGCCAGCAGTCCCACCACCACCATTCGTGCCGAGCACGTGCGCATCTGTCCGCCAGCCGTACGGGGTCCGACGGCCCCACTCATGGCGCACGCAGATGTGCTGCAACTGCTCGAATCCCACGACGGAAACATCAGCGCGGCGGCCCGTGCTGCCGAGCTGCCGCGCTCCACGTTTCGGTCCTGGGTGTGCAAGGCGCGGCAGCGCGCGAAGCGGGGTGGCGTGCCCGGCACGTGAGGGCACAGTTGCCGCGCCACCCCCGGAAGCGGCACTGAGGGAATCGGCGTGGGATTCGGACAGACGCGTCTCTGAGCGTCACCGGTTGAAGCCCGGTGTGCCGCCTCTCGGGGTGAGGACGTCAGAGCAACGGTGCTGGATGGGAAGCCCGTGAGCTGCGCTCACGGGCTGCTGGTCAGAAGGTCCCCACCACCACTAGGCTGGCCTGGTTCGGCGTGGCTGCCGGGACGACGGACCAACGTGGCTGGCGACCGATTGCGCCGGCGGTCCCGGTGCCCTCGTCGGCGTCGAGGAAATAGCCCACGACCGTGGCTGTCGCCGCGAGGCCCGCGACGACTCCGCTGGTCAGGGCGATCAGGCGATGCTTATCGGCGGTGTCCTTGTACGCGACGTAGTCGTCGCAGGCTCGCTTGTACTCGTCATTGGGAAGGGTCGTGCAGGGCGCGTCGTACCCCTCGTGGTCGGCCTGCTCGAGAATATTGGCCCGGGTGTCGGATGCCGCATTCTCGTTCGTCTGCCAGGACACCGCGAACACGCCCGCTCCGACACCGAACAACACGGTCGCGCCGGCGCCAATCAGGGCTCCCGGCTTTCTGGTCATCCAGCGGAAGAATGGCTCGCGTCCCACTCCCTGGTAGGCGTCCTCCTCGACTTCGTCCTCCGGCTCCGGCTCCGGCTCCGGCTTCGCCTCGCTGATAGCGGCTGCATTGGGGGCAGGTGAGCCAGCCTTGGTGACATTGACCATCTCGGTAGTGGATTCGCCAGGCACGGCAGTGACTTGACGAGTGACGCTCTTGCCACCCAACCGCACGCCGATCATGTGCGTTCCGGGGGAGAGATAGAGTGGCCCAGGCAGCGGCGTTCGCCCCTTGAGCTTTCCATCCACCAGCACGTAGGCATCGTCGACGTCGGCAGCCAAAGTGAGTGAGCCGACCTTTGCCTGGGCCTTCTCCAATCCCGAACGGGCTTTCGTCACCTGGGCCGAGTTTGACCCGTCGGTCTCCCGCAAGTACTGGGCGAAATGGTTGGCGGCTTCAGCCTCGTAGCCAGCGCGGAGTTCACTCTGCGCGAGATTGAGCAGCACCGAGGGGTGCTTCTTCAGCGCGTACGCCTGGAGAAAGGCAGCTCGTGCCTTGGAGTACTGCCCACCGTCGAAGTACTTGACGCCCTCCTGGAATCGCTGGCGAGCCATTCTAAGAGCTGTCGGGTCGTCCTCGTCAGGCTCCTGCGCGTGAGCGTACGACGAGAACCGCAGTGCGGCGATGCCTGACAGCAAGACGCAAAGAAGGATAACCAGCGGACGAAGTCGGGATCTCATTACGCTTGGCGATGCGAGTGCGCCGGGATCTAGCCGCGACGCGCGAACTCGCTGGGGTCAGAAGGGGGTTTCGCGAACGATGGAACCGGTAGTGGTGCGAGACTTGGTGGGTGCAGCAGCGGGTTTTGGCTCGGGTTTGGGAGTGGATTTCGGACGCGTCGTGGTCGTCTTGTTCCGTCGAGCTACTCGCTTGGCCTTGATACGCTTCTGCGTGATGGGCTGGGGGGTGGCCGCCAGCGCGGCGGGCTCACTCTCAGGCGGCGTCTCTTTGTTCTCTTCTGCGCTCTTCTCTGACGCTTCCGGCTGCTCGGCTTCTTCAGCTGGGAGCGCGTCAATCGGAACGGGGACTGCGTCGGCTGCTTCCGATTCCGTGGCTTTCTTGGAGGTCTGATCCTGTGCTGCGGCGGGAGGTCCTGGCTGAGACTCGTCGCCAGCGGCGGCGCCAGTATTATCAGGACTGGAGCTGAGCTTCACTAGAACGACGACCAGAAGCGCACCGACGATCGCCGCCAGTGCGAACACCGTTCCGCGGCGCGGCCCTGTTGGCCTAAGGGCCGAAGGGAGAACGATGTCGTCATCATTCACCGCTGGCTGGGACTCCTGTGCGTTCTTGGCACCGGGCGACGTTTCGTCCTTCTGCCAGGACTTCGCTTCGTCTTCTGGGCCCGGTTCCTGAGCGGCCTGTTCACTCTCGTCCCCGGGCCCAGGCCGATCCGAAATCACTATTGTGGCCTCGGGCTCCTCGGCCTTGGCGGGCTTCGGGGGCGGTTTGGACGACAGCGTCTTCTTCGGGGCGCCTTGCTTGGGAGCCGTGGCCTCGTCAGCTTCTTGCTCGGCCAGGCGAAGCCCAGGCGGCTGTGACGGCGGCGCGTAGAAGCCACCCGGTGGAGTCCGGTCGGCTGGACTGCGTTTCTTGGCCGAGACCTTCTCGGGGCCGACTGCCTTGATGGGAGCAGGTGGAGCAGACGCCGTGACCACAGGTGGGGTGGGGGAGGTGGCCGGCGGGTCGACTTCCCAGGACTGGGCCTCGTCGTCATTACCGCGCTTGTCGCCGTCCGGGGTGGTGAGCTGGGGCTCTGTTTTGAAGGGCTGCCGTGGTTCCCGCCTAGTCGCCGTCGTGGACTTCATCTCGGCCGGAGGTGGCGCTGCTTCCGCTTCTTCGGTCGCCGCAGCGGGCTGCGCTTTGTCCGCTTGCTCGGCCGCTGCCGATTCAGCGGGCGCAGGTGGTGCAGCCTCCGCAGCCGGCACAGCCTCCGCAGCCGGCACAGCCTCCGCAGCCGGCACGGCCTCCGCAGCCGGCACGGCCTCCGCAGCCTCCGCAGCCTCCGCAGCCGGCACGGCCTCCGCAGCTTCCGCAGCCTCCGCAGCCGGCACGGCCTCCGCAGCCTCCGCAGCCGGCACGGCCTCCGCAGCCTCCGCAGGCTCCGCAGGCTCCGCAGGCTCCGCAGGCTCCGCAGCCTCCGCAGCCTGCGGCTCAGCCGTAGCCTCTGCAGCTGGAGCAGCCGCCTCCCCGGGCTGCGGCTCAGCCGCAGCAGCGTCGGTCCCTGCAGGTGACGGCTTCTCTTCGACTGGCGGTGTAGCGCCTGCAACAGGCGACGGAGCGTCGCCTTCGGAGGGCGAATCTGGCCCTGCGAAAGCGTCTTCGTCGTCCCAGTCTATGTCGAGGTCGTTGATGTTCTGGCGGTCCGATGCGTCGGGCATGTCAGCCGCACCTCATGCTCCACTGCAGGCTAGCACTCGGCCGAAGCCGGGCGCAAACCTGCCATTCGGCGGCCGCAAAATCATCTCTTTTTGGGTGCAGTGTGCGCGTAAAGCTCGCGTCACACGGCAAGTTGAAACACCATGTCGGTCAACCACATGTTTTTCCCATCTTGGCTCCGGCCCAGCCTTGCGGCGCGCCCAGGCTGGTGGCTGGTCGTGGGCGTGACCTGCGCGGCGGTCGCGTGTGGGAAGGAGCCGAGCAGAGCGTTTCCCGTTGCCCCACCTGCGGCCGGCTCCGCGCTCATGGAGTCGGTACTGCCTGACCGCGCTGAGGTCGTCGCGATGGCAGATTCGCTGGCGGTCAGCGCGTCTCGAGCGGGCGGAGTAGAAGGGGCGAAGCTCACCAGAAACGCCGCCGACTTGCGGACGCGACTCTGGCGCCTGGAAAATCGAGAGGCAGACGGTCTGGAGGCAGTGGAGCTGCTTCGCGGTCTCGAGAAGCAGGGTGGAGAGATCGGCTGTGGCGCTCGGTTGGACCGGGCGCTGCTCCAGGCGGAGCTCGGTACCGATCCCACCCAAGCCTATCGCGAAGCCTACCTCGTGCGTGCAGAAGCGCCGCGCGGCAAGTGCGTGGCTCGAGCGCGGAGCGTGCTGGCGACGTTGGCCGCATTTCGCCCCCTGCCCAACGTGCTTGCCGAGTTGGACCAACAGGCAGGTGCGGTCTCCGGGAAGGCCGCCGTGGACGCAGGTGCGAGTGGTATTCGCGTCGACGAGCGCGGACCGATCGTGGTCCCGACGCTGAGCCCGACTGCTCCCAAAGGGCCCGTCCGTATCACGTCGGTGGAGCGCTACGGCGCTGAGAATGCAGCGCGGGTCGTCGTACTGGTGACCCACCCGACGACTTTCGACGTCGGCTACATCCCCCGCCAGGGCCCGACCCGGGGACCGCGACTGTACGTGGACGTCCACCGCGCCAAGTACCGTGGCAAGCTGTCCTTCGACGTGGGGGGGTTCGTCGAGCGCGTCCGGCTGGGGCAACGGAAGGACGCGACCCGCGTCGTTCTGGACCTGTCTGCCGACGCTTACCGCAAGGTGTTCTACTTGCCTGAACCGTTCCGGCTGGTCATCGACGTGTCGGCCGAACCGCCTCAGGCGGTGGCGAAGCCAGCCGGCGGAGAGCGGACGGTCCGGCGAGTCGTGCTCGACCCGGGTCACGGGGGCCACGACCCCGGCGCTGTGGGACCGTCGGGCTTGGCAGAGAAGGACGTGACCCTCGACGTGGCTCACCGGGCAGCTCCACTGATCGCTCGGGAGCTGGGAATCGCCACTCTTCTGACCCGTGACTCCGATGTCTACGTGCCCTTGGCAGAGCGTACCGCTCGGGCGAACGCCTTCCAGGCCGACCTCTTCGTGTCGCTTCACTGCAACGCGAGTGAGGACCCGGAGAGCAACGGCGTGATGACTTTCGTGCTGGATCACTCTGGCGATGTTCTGGCTTCGAGCATAGCCGCTCGTGAGAATGCCGCGTCTCCGGCAGCTGCAGCCGAGTTGGCCAACGTCCTCAGCCGAGTCCAGGACGCCACGACGCTCACTCGTTGCGTGAACTTCGCGGAGTTGCTGCAGCGCGCGGCGGTGGCGTCCCTGCATGCCGGCTATCCGCAGGTTGCCGACCGCGGAGTACGACGCGCGGGCTTCTACGTTCTGGCTGGCGCCCGCATGCCGGCGGTGCTGTTCGAGATCTCGTTCATTTCGAATCCGACCGGCGAAATGCGGCTCAATACCGCCGACTATCGACAGAAGTTGGCGGATGCTGTGGTCAACGCCGTCAGGGCCTACCGCGAAGGGCGTTGACGCCCGCTTTTGAACGAGGTGGGGCGCCCGCGGTGTGGTCGGCAATCGGTGCTGGGTTGATCGCGCGAAGCGCCTGCAACAATTCGAATTCCCACGTCATTTCTCGTGGCAGTGGTGGTGGCGTCCGGCTGGCACTAGCCGGTTGACTCCACCATCCTCGATACTTATCGTCACTGGCCCTTCTCGGTTGGCCCGGTGGCCAATGGGCCGGCAACTTGGTACCGCGACGATGAAGAAGACAGAGCTAGACAAGTTCCGCGAGCTGCTCGAGGCCAAGCGTGCGGAGATTATTCGCCGTGCTCAGCAGACTCTGGATGAGGACATGTCATTGGATGTGAACGATCTTCCCGACGAGATGGATCTCGCCTCCAGCGAGTACCTTCAGTCGTTCACGTTTCGCCTGCGAGGCCGGGAGAAGATTTTCCTCGAGAAGATACAGAAGGCGCTCACGAAGATTGCCGATGGGAGTTTCGGCGTGTGTGAGGAATGCGGCGCGGGCATTTCCACGAAACGATTGGAAGCTCGCCCCGAGACCACCCTCTGCATCCGCTGCAAGGAAGACCAGGAACGAGTCGAGAAGGACTTCGGGTAGCCGCTGTCGGGCTGCGTTCCCTAACGTCAACGCAAGGCAAGACTACCCGGGGCGCCACCAGCCTCAGTGACGCTTGGCCTTCTTGGACCGGCGGCTGGCGGCCAGGGTTCGTCCGCCCACTGAGAGTGCTGGCTTCAAGTACAGCCCGGTGTGGCTTTGCTTGCAGTCCGCCACGTGCTCCGGCGGACCCTCCGCCACGATGGTGCCGCCTTGGTCGCCGCCCTCTGGTCCCATGTCGATCACCCAGTCGGCGCAGACAATCAGGTCGATGTTGTGCTCGATGATCACGATCGAGTTCCCGGCATCGCGCAGGCTGAACAACGCATGGGTCAAGAGCTCGATGTCCTGGAAGTGGAGGCCGGTGGTGGGCTCGTCCAACACGTAGAGAGTGCTCCCGGTGGCCTTGCGAGCCAACTCGGCCGCCAGCTTGACCCGCTGCGCTTCCCCTCCGGAGAGAGTGGTCGCGGCTTGCCCCAGCTGGATGTATCCCAACCCGACTTGTCGGAGAGCCGTTAGACGTTGGCGAATCCGTGGGATCGAGTCGAACAGGTCGTAGGCGTCCTCCACCGTGAGATCCAGGGCGTCCGCGACGGATAGACCACGGTACGCAATCTCCAACGTCTCTCGGTTGTAGCGGCGCCCGCCACAGGCATCACACGTGACGTAGACGTCCGGTAGAAAGTGCATTTCGATGCGAAGCACTCCGTCTCCCTGGCATGCTTCGCAGCGCCCGCCTTTCACGTTGAACGAAAAGCGTCCCGGCCGGTACCCCCGAGCGCGGGCGTCTGGAAGGCCGGCATACAACTCGCGCAAATGGGTGAAGATGCCGGTGTAGGTGGCGGGATTGGACCGGGGAGTGCGCCCGATGGGGGCCTGGTCGATGCTGATCACCTTGTCGATGTGGGACAGCCCCTCGATCCGTTCGCAGGGACCCACCCATGCCGTGGCACCGTACAACTCGGCGCGGGCTGCACTGAGCAAGGTGTCCACGATGAGACTGCTCTTGCCGGATCCACTCACTCCGGTCACGGCAGTGATGAGCCCGAGCGGGATGTCGACCGTCACCCCTTTGAGGTTGTGGGCACTTGCGCCAACGACCGTCAACTTCTTCTTCGACGGCTTCACCCGGACTTCCGGAACCGGCAGCTTCTTCGCTCCGGATAGATACGGACCAGTCACCGATTTCGGATTCTCGACGATATCTTGTGGAGTCCCCTGGGCGATGATTTCGCCGCCTAGCGAGCCCGCCCCTGGCCCCATATCCAGGACGTGGTCGGCCGCGAAGATGGCGTCCCGATCATGCTCAACGACGATCACGCTGTTGCCCTTGTCCACGAGACGTCGGAGCGCTTGCAGCAGTCGCTCGTTGTCCCGGGCATGTAGGCCAACGCTGGGCTCGTCGAGCACGTAGAGCACTCCAACCAGGGAGGCGCCGATCTGCGTCGCCAAACGGATACGCTGTCCTTCCCCCCCCGAAAGCGTGTTGGCGGATCGATCGAGCGTGAGATAGTCCAGCCCCACGTCGATCAGAAAGCCGAGGCGATCGGTGACAGCGCGGACGAGCGGCTCGGCGATGGTTGCGTCTCTGGCGGCGAGATCGCCGCTCACCTCTGCCAGGACGGATCGCAGCGAGCGAAGCGGCAGGGCGCTCAACTCGGAAATGTCCTTACCGCCCAGCTTGACTGCCAGCGCTTCCGCCCTCAAACGGCGCCCGCCGCAACCCTTGCAGGTCTGAGTAACGACGAACCGGCCCAAGTCTTCGGGGCCGATGGCACCGTCCGCGGCCTCATCGCTTTCCTCTTCAACCGAGGCTCCCGTTTCGAGCCAGCGCTCCAGGCGGGGAATGATGCCTTCGTACGCTCGAGCAACTCGGCCCTTACGCTTGCCCGCCCGGCCACCGTACAAGACGGCCTGGCGATCCGTCTCCGGCAGATCCTGCCAGGGGAGGTCCGGGTTGACGCCCAGCAGCTTGACCACTATCGCGACATCGGAAGCCGTCGCCACCGAACCGCGTCTGCCGAACGCGGCGACCGCGCCCTCACGAAGTGTCCGCGATTCGTCGGGAACCACGCGGCCGGGATCGATCGCTGACCGGACCCCCAACCCATCGCACGTTGGGCAGGCCCCGTGGGGGCTGTTGAACGAGAACAGCCTGGGCTCGAGGGGAGGCAGCGTGATGCCGTGTTCCCAGCTCACCAAGCGCTCGCTCATCACGAGGGGTTCGCCGCCGTCGAGCGTGTCGATGAGCAGTGTGCCCTCGCCGAGCCCGAGCGCGAGCTCGACGGAGTCCGTGACCCGCCCCTTGACGCCTTCCCGAACCACGATTCGGTCGACGACGACGTCCAGGTCGTGGGATTTCGATCGATCCGGTACGACGTCGTCGCCCAGGTCGATGGCTTCGCCGTCGAGACGAGCGCGCACGAAACCATCGCGGCGCAGCCGCTCGAGGTCGGCACGCAGCTCCCCCTTCCTGCGCCGAACCACCGGGGCCAGGATGGAGAGGCGAGCGCCTTCTTCCCGGTCCATGACTCGGTCCACGATCTCTTGCACCGTGTAGGCGTGCAGCACCTGGCCGGAAACCGGGCAGTGCGGGACCCCCACCCGCGCATACAGAAGGCGAAGGTAGTCTGCGATTTCAGTGACCGTGCCCACGGTGGAGCGAGGGCTCTTGGCGAGCGCCCGTTGCTCGATGGCAATCGCAGGGCTGAGGCCATCGATGCTTTCGACTCGGGGTTTGGGCAGCTGGTCGAGGAACTGGCGGGCGTAAGCCGAAAGCGACTCGACGTAGCGGCGCTGGCCTTCGGCGTAGATGGTGTCAAACGCGAGCGACGACTTGCCGGACCCGCTCGGCCCCGTGATCAGCACCAGCCGGTTGCGGGGCAGATCACAGCTGACGTTCTTCAGGTTGTGCTGGGCCGCTCCGCGGACGACTAGACGCTCCATCCAGTGAACCTCCGATCTAACACAGATGCGAGCCAGCGCGGCCACCCTGCCGGCCGGTATTCGGGCGCCCTGGGACCGAGGTCACCCGGTCCGGCCCGTGAGCACAGTCTGGAATTTGGCCGGTCGGGTCGGGTCGGACGATACCTGGGATCGGTGCTGTTCTCTGCCGACTGGATCCCGGTTGTTCCTCTCTTGGTCGGGCTTGCCCCAACGCCGAGCTTCGTCCCGGCTGACGCCCAGCTCGCTGCCATGTCGCTGGCGAGCGTGGACGTGGTGGCCGCGCTCCCCACTGCCTGTCCAGAGGGGATGGCACTGGTGGACGGGGATTTCTGCCCCGCGCTCGAGTACGAGTGCATTCGTTTCGTCGACTCGACCGCGCCGAGCTGCGCGGAATACGCGCGAAAGCCCGAGTGCAGGTACAACCCCGTCAGCAAGCGCTTCTGCATCGACCGACACGAGTGGCCCAATCGAGTGGGTGAGCGCCCCAAGGTCTTCGTCACTTGGTACGAGGCGCAGGCGACGTGTGAATCAGTCGGGAAGCGTCTGTGCGAGCGCTCGGAGTGGACTCTCGCGTGTGAGGGTCCCAAGCGGGCCCCCTATCCCCATGGCTGGGAGCGCAACCCCAGCCCGTGCAACGTGGGTCGCGCGCCGATCGACTTCGAGGTGGAAGACCTTACAGACCCCCGCACTCGGGCGGCAGAACTCGAGCGGCTCTGGCAGGCCGACGTGATAGGCAGTCATCCCAACTGCGTCAGTCCTTTTGGTGTGTTCGACATGGTCGGGAACGTGGACGAATGGACCGACAATTCGGCCGAGGCTCGTGGCGAGGAGCAAATCTCCACGCTCAACGGCGGATACTGGGGGCCGGTGCGCAACACGTGTCGGCTGACGACCAAGACCCACGGCCCTGACTTCAACTTCTACCAAATCGGGTTTCGCTGCTGCACCGACCCTCGCGACGGGATTCGCCCTGCACTGCGACAGCCGCACCAACCACAGTGGGAGCTCGACGAGCATGCAGGGCCGGACGGATGGCCGGTGCCAACGGGTGAACGTGGACCCGGTGTGGAGCAGATCGGGTCGACCTAGTTCCCGGCGCGACGGTGTTTGCCGTGCCGGGAGCGCCAAGTCAGGTGTTGCCCGGGTTGAGACGGTCGCCGCCGTTCGCGCTGCGGGCAGTGCAGCACGGGGTGTGGCAGGAATCTCTGCCGTTGATCCAGTGTAGTCGCTATCTGCGACACCCTGCGTTCCCCAATCGGCGCCGTGGGATCCGAGTGCCCTTGGGTGGTTGCGTCGTGAGATCGATGTGTTGGCCCGATCGGCTGCCGCGGCCCTTGCTCGCCGGGCCGGACAGTCCCAGCACCGTGGCGGCGGCAGCGGGCTTTCCGGCGGCGTGCTTGCGGTTCAATCGGCTGACAGGAGAGGGAGACCAGTACATTCCCCTGCGTAGTCGCACTGTGCCGAGTCTGCTCACGGGCGATGTTGCTCTGACCGAACGGTTCGACTACGTTTCCGGACGTGGAGTTCGCGAGCGCCAGCACCGGGGTGGGACCATCCCCCAATGGCGGCGACGACTGTGCTCTGCACCGGGCCTCGTTCTGGGGGCGGTCGAGTGCGCTCGCGCGACCGGGTGACGGCTTCGTGCGGGCCCATAGCTCAATCGGTCAGAGCCCCCGGCTCATAACCGGGCTGTTCCTGGTTCGAACCCAGGTGGGCCCACTGGTCTTTTCACATCGCTTGACACTTACCCGCAAGGCGAGGAGCCGAATCCCCCTGTGATCACGAACGAGCAGATTGACGCCCTTGAACGTTTGGCTGCGGTCGACGACGAACTTAGAGAACTGAATGGCGAGCTGGAGCGCGAGCGGGAGGCGCTCACAGCCAAGAAGGAGCAGCTGAAGGAGCTGGACGGAAAGCTGGAGCGAGACCAGCAGAGTCTGGCCGAAATGGACCGTATGCGCGGCGACCTGGTCCAAGAGGTGCGCCAGATGAGCGTACAGATAGAGAAGTCGCGCGAGAAACTCGGTCGCTGTCGCACCGAGCGGGAGGCGAATGCGGCCCAGCGTGAGCTGGAGGAACTGCGGAAGCTGTTCCGAGACCGTGAGCACGAGATCGGCAAGCTGAACGAGTTGACGGACCAGGCCCGGGGCGAAATCGATTCGGTATCGGCACAGCGTGACGCGCTGATGGGGGAGCTCGGAGCCAACGAAGGACAGGTCACCACGCGGCTCGCGGAAGTCGAGCGCCAACTCGAGGGCAGGAACGCGGTGAGAAAGGAAGCCGCGGCTGTAGTGAAGAAGCTCGACGCCGGGGTCTACCGACGCTACGAGCTCGTGCGCAAGCGTCTGGGGACTGCCGTGGCCGTCACCAGCGACGGGTCGTGCGCTGCTTGCCACGTCCGGATGCCGCCCATGCAGTTCCAGCGGCTGCTCCGCCGGGAAGGCTTCGGTCAGTGCCCCAGCTGCAACCGTATCATCTACTTCCGAGCGCCCGAGGAAGCGGTCGCGTCAGATGAGCAGTCCGCGGACAATTCGGCGACGGGCCCCTGACCGGGGCCGATTGGGGTTTGTGTTTGTGCGCCGAGGGGGCGCAGGTGACCGAGTAGATGAAGGCGTGTTCAGCTTGCGCAAGACTCTTTCCGGACGACGCTGGGTTCTGTCCGGTTGACGGCAATCAGCTGCTGGACGCCGCGCAGGTTCCGGTTGCGCCGAGCGCCGAAGACGCTCGCATTGGCCAGATACTGTGCAACCGCTATCAGGTGTGGCGGGTGGTGGCTGACGGCGGAATGGGGCGGGTTTACGAAGCGATCGACACTCACGCTCAACGCCACGTCGCGCTGAAAGTGCTCCATCCGGAGGTCGCCACCGACAACGTCGCACTGGAGCGCTTTCGGCAGGAGTTTCAGGTCAGCAAGCAACTCCCGCACAACTACATCGTCGAGGTCTTCGATTTTCAGCCAACCCACGATCAGAGCTACGCGCTCGCGATGGAGTTCCTGTACGGCGAGGAACTGAGAAGCACCCTCAAGCGTGAGTCCGTCATCCCGCCCGAGCGCGTCGTTCGCATGATCAGCCAGGCAGCCGTCGCGTTGGACGAAGCACACGGTCGCGGGCTCGTGCACCGGGACCTGAAGCCGGACAACATCTTCCTGTGTCAGACGCGGGAGGGCGACATGGTCAAGATCCTCGACTTCGGATCAGTCAAGGACAAGACCGACAACGCCAAGAAGCTTACCGTCATGGGGACCACGATCGGATCCCCGTACTACATGTCGCCGGAGCAGGCTCAGGGGCTGGAGACGCTGGATCACCGCGCGGACGTCTGGGCGCTCGCGGCAATCGCCTACGAATGCGTTGCCGGCAAGGTGCCGTTCAAGGGCGCCAACGGCCCCAGCATTCTGCTCGAGATCTTGACCAAGGAACCGGTGCCTCCCAGTCGAGCCGGAGCCGGGCTGAAGTACCCGGTGCCGCCCAGCCTCGATCGGGTCATGGCGCACGGGCTCCGCAAGCAGGCTGGCGGTCGGATCCCCTCAGTGGGGGCATTTGCCGATTCCTTGGGGCTGGCCTACGGCCTCCAAGGCAACCACTACCAATGGGCCAAGACGCTGCAGAGCGAGTTGGGTGGTGTGATCGCTGCCAAGATGGGCGCGCTCATGGCTGAGGTGGGTGAGTCGGGGCCGGCCTCGGTATCGGACGGATTTTTCGGAGAGGCCGGGGCGCTCGACGTGATGGGGGATCCGTTTGCGGGGGGTGGGGGTCAGGCTCCGGCTGGTGGTGGACCGCCACCTGGCGGCATGGCTGCTGGCGGTGCCGGCCCGATGGCGTACGCTGGTCGACCAGCGCCGCCAGCGCGGTCTGGCTACACCGACGAAGTCCCGGTGGGAGTGCCGACCAGCAACCTGGGGCTGGTGCTCGCATTGGTGGGCGCTGGCGTAGTGGTGGTCGTGCTCATCGTCGTGGCTGCGATCATCATCCTCTGACTCCGGCAGTCGCCGCGAGACGAAACCAGCCACGTTCGGCTGGCGCGGCGATCCCGGCATGCTCGGCAGCGTCCCATGCTCCAGCTGGCCGTGGACCGCGCTGCTGGAGGCGGTTTTGGCCGTGTGCTATGCGAACCCTCAATGAACTGGATCGGCAAGCACACACGCACAATCGGCATCCGGGTCGGATTGCGCACGACCGCTGCGGGCGTGGCCGGGGTGTTGGGGATCATGCTCCTCGCGCACTGCAATCGCGAGACTTCGGCAGGTGCGGGAGAATCTCCAGCAACCGATCAGGTGGATGAACGTACGAGCGGTCCTATCGAGGCCACGCCGGCGGCGCTGGGGCCAGGCGCTGCCAGTGAGAAGGCGGGACAGCAGAGCGCCGGTGCGAGAGTCAGCGAAGCCAACTTCGATCTGTCCGTCCAACCCACGGGGAACTACCAAGTGGGGCAGAAGGGATCGGTGAAGGTCGTTCTGGACGCGAAGGGTGTCTACAAGGTCAACGACGAGTATCCGTACAAGTTCAAGCTGGAGCCGAATGCCGGCCTCGAATACGCACAGGACGTCGTCAAGAAGGATGCGGTCAAGCTGGAGAAGAAGCGCGCCACGATGACCGTGTCGCTGACGCCCAAGACGGCCGGCAAGCAGCGCCTCGCCGGGAAGTTCTACTTCTCGATTTGCACCGATGAGAAGTGCCTGATCGAGAAGCGCGACCTCGCGCTCGATATCGAGGTGAAGTAGTCCGCCGTGGGTCGGGGTGTTCGATGTCGGAGCGGGGAACTCAGCAAGCGCGTACGCTGGGGTTCCTCTCGCTGCTGGCGCTCGGCATCAACGGCATCGTCGGCGTGGGGATCTTCTTCGTCCCGTCCAAGCTCGCCATCGAGGTGGCGGGTTCAGCTGGGATCGTCGTCTACCTCCTCACTGCTCTGGGCCTCCTGCCGGTCGCGCACGCGTTTGCCGTGCTGGGGGGACGATTCGAGGAGGATGGCGGCCCGTACGTCTGGGCGCGGGCAGCCTCGGGACCGCGGGTGGCGTTTGCCGTCGGCTGGCTGGTGTACGTCTCGGCGCTGTTCAGCGCTGCCGCAGTCATCTCGGGATTGAGCGGTCATCTCGCGTCGTCTTGGGGTCTCCCGGAGCCTTGGGGCACGAAGGGCCTCGCGGCAGCGTGCCTGGCGGTGCTGGGAGGCGTGGCGGCCTTGGGGCTGCGGCCCAGCGCCGTGGCGTGGAACTTGGTGACGGTTCTCAAGCTCATCCCACTGCTGCTCATTGCGGTGCTATTTGCAGTCGCGCCGGCACCGGCTCCGCAGTCCGCGGGCGCGAGTGGCCTCGGCTGGGGCTCGCTGAGCCGAGGGGCGCTCATCGTGGTGTTCGCGCTGCAGGGCTTCGAGATCGTGCCCGTACCTGCGGGCAAAGCGCGTCACGGCCGCTGGGCGGTGCCGGCGGCAACGGTTACGTGCCTGTTGCTCGTTGCGGGCCTCTATGCGATTCTGCACTGGGCGTGCGTTGCTGCGTTGCCTGCCCTCGGGCAGAGCACCACGCCGCTGGTGGATGCCGCGCGGGCGTACGGTGGGGACGCCATGGCGGGCCTGGTGAGCGTGGGCACCGGTGTCTCGGCAGTGGGCATCGCCTTCGGCATGATGGCCATGACCCCCCGCTATCTTTCCGTGCTCGGTCGGCGTGAGGGGTTCGGCACCTGGGTTGGGGTCGAGGACGCCAAGAGCCACGTGCCGCGGCGGGCCCTCGCGATCACCTTGGCTTGCGTGCTCACCTTGGTGATGTGGGGCAAGCTTCGAGACTTGTTCGTGCTGTCCAGCGTTGCCGTGTTGACCCAGTATGCTGCAGTGGTGGCGAGCCTGGCAGTGCTGGGCTGGCGGGGGGCCGCCGGTCTCCGACGCCGTCAGCTGTGGTCGGTGCCCCTGGCACTCGGGGCCATCGCGGCGCTGGGCCAGGCTGCCGAGTTCCACGAGTTGCTGCTGACCGCCGGTGTCACGTCCATCGGCCTGATCATTCTGCTGGCGCGGGCCCGGCTGGCCCGGTAGGCCTCGTCGCGGTGTGACGCTCGCGCTATACGCTTGGCGCCGATGCTGATCGACTCCCACTGCCACCTCGCCCCGACGACCTACTCCGAAGGGGTCGACGCCGTGATGGAGCGTGCGCACGAAGCCGGGGTGCAAGCCGCAGTCGTCGTGGGGGTGAGCGGCGAGGCCACCGCGCGTGAGGCGCTCTCCCTGGCCCACCGCAGGGAGGATGTGGTGGCGACGGCTGGCGTCCACCCGCACGAAGCCGCAGCGCAAGGCGACGAACTGGAGCGGTTGGTGGAACTGCTCGCCGATCCGAAGTGTGTCGCCGTCGGTGAGGCAGGACTCGACTTCTTCTACGACTTCTCACCGCGAGAGTCGCAACGCGAGGTGTTTCGCCAGAGCGTGGCCCTGGCGCGTCAGGTGGGCAAGCCGCTGGTGGTGCACACCCGCGATGCCGACGACGAGACGCTGGCGATCCTCGAGAGCGAGGGCGCAAGGGAGGTGGGTGGCGTCATTCATTGCTTCTCGTCGGGTCGAGCGTTTGCCGAGCGTGCGTTGGAGTTGGATTTCGATCTGTCCTTCTCCGGCATCGTGACCTACGCAAGTGCTGCTGCCATTCAGGAGGTTGCCGCCTGGGCACCGCTCAATCGGATTCTGGTGGAGACGGACAGTCCCTACTTGATTCCCAAGCCCTTGAAGAACAAGAAGAAGAAGGATCGCCCGAAGCGGTGCGAGCCAGCCTTCGTCGTGCACACCGCGCGGTTCGTCGCAGATCTTCGTGGTCTGTCCTTCGAGGAGCTCACCCAGGCGACCACGGCAAACGCCTGTCGCCGCTTTGGTCCCGCGCTGGCTCGGGCAGCGGGGCTCGGCGCCTGAGCGGGGGGGCGCGGCTCGGGGCGCTGACCGGGGAAGGGCGGGACGCGGGGCCACGGTCACGCCCATCCCGCGTCTATCCCAGCGTCCCGGTTCTGCCGGGGTGCGCGGGCTTGACAGGCCCCCGCCCCCCCTTTCATATTCCCGGCCCCCAGGCGAAGTAGCTCAGCCGGTTAGAGCACGCGCTTCATAAGCGCGGAGTCGTCGGTTCAAGTCCGACCTTCGCCACCGATCGCCGCCGAGCAAAGCTCGGCGGCCGCTCATCAGAGCAGTAGTGGGCCTGCCCCCCGCCGCCGGCGAAGCCCGGCGGCCGAAGCGCCCGCGCCCCCAGCTCGGGCGCTTCCATACCCGCTCTCCGTCCCCGCACCGTCCCGCCCCCGAGCAGCGGTACGATTGGCCTGAGTGGGCAACTCGTTCCATCGCCGTAGACAGGCTGGATCCCCCGAGCTTTCCCGTTCTGCATCGGCCCCCGCAGCACCGCCACGGATCTCGTGCCGAGCCCAGCGAGCATCGCTCGCGGGGGATACGCGCCGTCCCAGAGATGGGAGAGACTCCGCGCTCGGCAGCGTGAGGGACTGTACCGGCTTCGGGCTCATCCCATCCCTGGGGCAGCTAACGTGGCGCGGAACTGCACGGCACGTGCCATGCAGGGTGAGGGAAGTCTCTGCACAAACCCTCCACCCCGTGGGGTGACTGCGCTGCCGGTCTGGTCGGATCCGGGCAACGGGTGGACGGATGCGGGCAACGGCACTCTTGCGAGTAGCCGTTCTGGCGCGTCTACGTGCGGTTCAGTTGGCCGCCACACGCTGCGCACCACCCAACCGTCAAGGCCGGCCCCTCCAAGATGAAGCGCCCAACGAATCCCACTGTTGCGCGTGTGTTGGGGCAGCAGCAGGTGGGGACGGAAGTCGGGTTGGGGAGCCCCTGAGCTTTGCTCAGGGGCGGTTTGGTTTCGCGGCCCCTGAGCTTTGCTCAGGGGCGGTTCGCGCGCGACCCAATCCCAGCCCCATCAGCGCCAACAACCACCAGCCGAACGAGCTCCCGCGTTGGGCGTGGGTCGAGCACAAACAGCCGCCACCGGGCTCGAGGCCTGTTTCGGCTTTCTCTTCGGGTTCTTCGTCAGGCGGGTAGCAGTGCCCATCGGAGTCGATCTGAAGGGGGCCGGCAGTGCCCAGCCGTGTGCCCTGGTCGAGTTCGACGGACAGGCTGCCGGTGTTGCGGTTGTCGTGGTGGAAGCTCTCCCACGCGATGACGCCGTCGGTGGTGCCCGCGGTGCGCCAGGCGAACAGATTGCCGCTGCGTGACACCGCCACCACCTCCAGCTGGCCGTCTCCGGTGATGTCCCCCACAGCCGGGCTGGCGGCCATCCATTGGCCGGTGAACTTCGGCCAACCCTCGGGCTCGCGCCCGCACGCATCCGCGGCATGCACGAAGTACGAGGCGTTGCCGCCGATGACCTCCGGGTAGCCGTCCGCAGTCACGTCGGCAATGGCCTGTCCGCCGAGCAGGGGCAGGTCCTCGATGGGCACCGGACTGCCGGGAAGCATGGCGCCGGTGCGACCATCCCACATGGCGAGCAGGTCGGGAGACTCGTCAGGACGACTGGTACAGGCACTCAAGCTCTGGGCCACGCTGAGATAGGCCCCTGCGGCGACGATGTCGGGCACGCCGTCTTGGTTGAGATCCCCCGCGGCCGGGTGCGAGAAGAGCGGGGCCATGGTGTCGGCGCGCGGCGCTCTGGAGTCTGCGCCGAATCGTCGTGTCGGCTCCAGTCCACGGGAGGGCTGGCCCGTTTCCGGATCGAGACGCTCGGGGAGCGCGGTCGTGGGCAGAGAGCCGGGCGGATTCTGCACCCCGGGATCGGCTGGCAGCAAGAAGGGGTCACTGGCGCTACCGTACAGCACGGTATCGGACACGCCGTCGCCGTCGAAGTCACCCGCCAATGGCGAGACCGATGTGCCTTGCGCGAGCAAGGGCAACAGCGAGAACGATGTCACCGTGATCGGCCAACGGGGAAGGTAAGGCGACCGAGCTGCGGTGCCCCGCCCGTTGACCAGGTAGTAGGCTCCCCAGTAGCCCCCGGTCCCGAGACGCTGGCTCGATCCGACGACCAGGTCTGGGACACCGTCGTAGTTGAAGTCCGACACCGCAGGCGTGGACACCACTGGTCCTGCCAGCGGTTCCGGCTCATCCGTCGCCGAGAACTGGATGCGCACGGGCCACCCCGAAAACCGCGTGCCGTCCGCTTGGTAGACGTGGATATAGCCGTCGAGACCGGCTTGAATGATCTCCAGGTTTCCGTCGAGGTCGAGGTCCTCCAGCACGGGGCTGGCGAGGGCGCCGCGCTGCAGGTACGGGGAGGGTTCGAGGCATCGGCCGCCGGTGACCGAGTCGTCGCCCTGGCACGGCTCGACCGCGGGCAGCCGTTGCGGCCAACCTTCCAACACGTGTCCTGCGGTGTCGAGCACGTAGAGCGTGCCCGCCAGCGTCGTGAAGACGACTTCGACGTCTCCGTCGCGGTCCAGGTCGGCGATCGCGGGAGTGGCGAAGATGGATTCGCGCGCGAGATCGACGTCGACGCCGTCGGTGCGAGTGTACGCCGGCGCGGTGCGATAGTCTGCGCAGTAGTCATTGCCGTCGCTCGACTCGCAGCGCAACTCTCGCTCAGCCTCGTCATCGAGCCCAACGCTGCGACGCACGGTGAACGGAAAGCCGGCGAGCGGTTCGGGTGAGTCTCCCACGGCGGTGAGCGCGTGAAGCTCGCCATCTGCGGTGGCAACGACGATGTCGCGGACCCCGTCTCCATTCAAGTCCGCCAGCTTGGGGCTGGCTTCGCCGGAGGAACCCAATGCGATCGGAAAGCCGTCGAGGAGATCGACGTCGTCGTGCACCGAGTAGGTTCGACGTAGCTCCGCTTCGACGTCGCCGATCTCGGGCGCGTAGTGAGCGACCGCTCTGATTCGCACGGTCAGGGTGAAGTCATTTTCGCCACGCAAGCTGTCGCGGTCGCGCACGTGGGCGAGATCGAGGGAGCGAATGTCCAAACGCGCCAGCGGTGCACCATCGGCACCGGCGACTTCCGCAGCAGGGACGTCGCGCTGCTGGTTGATGACGGTGAACGCTCCATCCGAAGGCTGCACGCCCGGCGCCCACTCGATCCAAAGGTCATAGTTCTGTGCTCGTCGCGCGCTCACGCGTCCGTGGATCGAAATGGGAGCAGTGACCCGAGCGGCGTAGAGCGTCGCGAACCAGCGCGGGGAGATCAGTTCGATGCTCGGTGGGATCTTCCCCTGCGCAATCCAGTCCAGCATCCGGCCCGCGTTGGCACGCCCGTAGCCGAAGCGCTGCTCGAACCCTGCTTGCGACCAGAACGCGGTGGCTCCCTCTTCTCGCGACGCGGCGAGATTCACGTCGTCGGCGGTCATCAGCATCAGCTGCAGGAGCTCAGCGGGTTCGAGTCGGGTGCGTTCCTTGCCGAAGCCGAGCTCGAACGCCAGCGAGTGAGCCAGACCGGCCACGCCGGCTGCATGTGCAGCGGCTTCATGGGAACCGGATTCGGCCGGGGCAGAGAGTTGCGCTTGGGCCCCGAAGTTGCCGCAGGGACTGGCCGCCAAGAAGCTGGACGTCGTCGTGCTCTCGGCATCCGGCCCCGCCATGCCGATGGCTCGCACTCCGAGGACGTGATTGGCGGTGGTCGGTGCTGCGTGCTGCCGTGACCCCAGATCTCCCAACGGTGCGATGACCAGGGCCCCGCCAGCCCGCGCGTAGTCGAACGCCGCCTGCATGAACGCCGAATCATTCAAGGATTGGGCTTCGATCAGGATGATCTGCGCCCCTTGGTCCGTCGCATAGAGCACTGCCTTGGCGAGTCGCTCGGCGTCCAGCATGGCATCGGTACTGACGCGGATGGGCACCAGCAGACAGCGGGGGCAAACGCCGGCGCCCCCAATGCCGTTGTTGGTTGCCGCCGCGGCTATGCGGGCCGACCGGCTTCCGTGGCCACTCCGAGCGTCGTCCAGGGGGTTGTTGTCGTCGGCCAGGAAGTCCCAGCCCACCACGTCGTCGACGTATCCGTTGGAGTCGTCGTCCACGGTGTTACCGATGAAAGTCTGTCGGATCAGGTCGCCTGGATCGAAGTAGCCATTGCCGTCGACGTCGCCTGCGGGTCGTGAGCACGTCCCGGTGCCACACGCAAACTGCTCGGCGTGGGGCGTCAGCCGCGGATCTTGGGCGTAGTCTGACACCGTGAAGGCGCCATCGGCGTTGCAGTCGAAGAGGTCCGCTTCGGGTCGCTCGCTGTCGAGTGGGTCGCAGGAGGTGAAGTCCGCCCGAACCGGTGGGTGCTCCTGCAACTCGCCGGGGTTCAGGCGGACCTTGTCCATCAAGTCGGCGTCGTCCCAGAAGATTCCGGTGCCGATCACGGCGATTCGCGCTCGGACGTTCCCGATGGTGTGCCTCCAGGCGAGATCCACGCCTGACCCAGCAGCGGTTTCGCCGGAGCGGACGGAGCGAATCTGGACGGACTGCTCCGGAATGAAGGAGTAGAGCTGCCATTGCCCGTTGCGGCGCAACGAGCTGTCTGCCGCTGCGACGTAGCCATACTCCGGGTCGTCGGGCCAGTTGTCCGGGCTGCGCAGTGTCGTGGCAGTTGCGTCTGCCGTCGGCGGCCACGCGGCGTGGGCCGCACTGGGCCAACCGAGACACGCCAAGGTAGCTCCCGCGCCCAGCGACATCTTCCCGAGCGCTAGCTGGCAGATTCGGACAGCGCGATCGTTCACTCTATCCCCGTCCGCCCGCCCCGTGCGGCGTCTGGCTAGTTGTTGCCGAACAGCGACTGGATGCGCGTATCGAGTGCAACGGCAATCTTGTACAGGCTCGAAATGGAAGGACTCGATTCTGCGCGTTCGATCTGTGAAAGGAGCGAGATGCTCAGGCCGGTGCGGCGGCTCATCTGCTTGAGGGTGAGCTCCTTCTGCTTGCGGAGGGATCGGATGGTGTCCCCGATGATCCGATGCAGCTGCTCTTCCGGCGTCCGCGCCAGCCCCTTCTTCTTCATCACGCGGGCCAGGACCTCGCGGAACTCGTCCACGTTGAACGGCTTCTTGATGTAGTCGACGGCGTCGAGCTTCATCGAAGCCACCGCTGACTCCAAGTTCGGATGGGCGGTGAACATCACCACCGCAATGTCACTGTCGATGGCTCGGATTCTTCGGAGAACCTCGATGCCATCGAGGCGCGGCATCATCAGGTCGAGAATGATGACGTGGTAGTCGCCTTGCCGGACCTCGTTCTCGACCAACGTGGGGTCGCTGACCGCCTTCACAGCAAAGCCGTCTTTTTCTAAGAGTGTCTGCATGTAGTCGCAGATCGCGGGATCGTCATCGACGATGAGAAGTCGAACGGCAGGTACTTCGATCGGCACGTCTTTTCCTCCAGCCCTAAGCGAGCTACCCGACGCCGGGTGCCCCTGTCAGCGACACCCTTTGTCAATTTCAGTGTGACTATAACAGCACGGGCGAAGAAATTGGGCAGATACTTTCAGTGAGGGACGAATTTCCTCCTGGATGCCTGGACCAGTTCGCGCGCGACAAACCAGCCGGCCGCCTGGCATTTCGGCTGGGGATTTCCCCGAGATTCTGACCCGTTTCTCTGATTCTGGCCGAGTTTCCCGGCGCGTGCGGCGGCCGAGTTGGGCTTCAGAGCAACCATGGTCACTGGTGTCGGGCCCTTGGACCGGCTTCCGTCACCACTGGAGGTGCGTCAGACGAACGGCGGTGGAGAATGCGCTGGGCGGCGTGCGGTCAGGTCGCGGTTCGACTCGCCACCGTGCTCGGCGCTCGCCCCCAAGCACGACCGCCCGCGGGTCGCCGACTGAATCGAGTCGTCTATTCCTGTTCGGCGTCTTCGGCGTTGCCCTCACCGGCGCCGTCCTCGGCGGGCTCGTCGGTGCTGCCTGCTTGCAGTGCGGCTTCGCGCTTCAAGGCCGCGCGATACTTCTTGCGGTAGGCGCAGGACTCGCCTGCGCCGAGCTCACAGCCTCGGCGCAGGAATGCGTCAGCGCTGCGGGCGTTCTTGGGCACCCCCTCGTCTCCCATGCGAAAGAGCACGCCGAGCGCGAAGCAGCCCTCACCGTAGCCGTGTGCACACGACTTCTTCAGGATCTCCTTGGCGCGCTTCGGGTCAGCCTGCAAGCCTCGGCCTCGCCAGAGCGACGTGCCGTACTCTCCGCAGCCCGCCGGGTGGCCCGCCTCGCACGCCTGCTCGAACGCTCGAGTGGCTTCCTCGTCGTTCTTGGCAACGCCTCTGCCCTGAAGGTAGAGGCGACCGAGCAGGGTGCACCCGCGGCCGTCCTTGCCATGGCAGCCTTTGGCGTATAGCTCCCTGGCGGCTCCGAAATCCGCCGAGACACCTTCTCCGAGCTCGTGCATGCCGCCGAGTTGGGTGCAGGCACTGGCCTCGCCGCCGTCGCACGCTTCCTCGTACAGGTCCGCTGCGGCGTCGTACTCCTCCAGGTCGTACTGTCGATTGGCCTCTTCGGCCGTCTTGGCTGGGCTACCTGAACCGCCACAGGCCAATGCCAGCAGCGCAAACGCTCCGCTCCACGCCAGTCGCAATCGCATCAGGTCCTCCAGTGTCCGTGCCAGCCGTCGCTGCACGCAAGGCCCTAACGTGAGGTGCCCGGGGAAGCAAACCAGACGCCTGCCGCCTCCCCGTGGCGTCGTGCGGGCGCAGGCAGCGGGGGCCATCGGGGAGCCCGCTCTGCGTTGGAGAGGAGCCCCCCGCTCGGTTCAGAGGGAGGTCGGGGCAGAGGAGCGACGTGGCGCTCCGCGTTACGAAAGCAGCGCGTATCGGCTGATCGGATTCGGATCACATCAAAGAAATCCGGTAGCCGTGATGGCGCCAGTCGAACCGCCCATCGCTTTCACCAGGCAAGTGCAGCGCATCTGGCGCAGCACAGCGAGTGCGTGACACCCTCCACGCATTTTTACGCTCGCAGGTTTCCTCTCGACGCGACGGTCGTCCGACCGCGACGAGAGCGCCCATTGCAGTTGAGTAGATGGGCGCGACGAACCAAAATGAATCGGGCTCTCCGGGAAGGTTGGGCAGTGGGCTCCGCTCTTCCCCTCGGACGAGAGCCGTGTACCCCACTCGGGAATGCGGACACCGTGGCACCCCAACGCGAAACGAGGATTTCGCGATCCGTACTGGCTGGACGAGCCGGCACCGCTGCGGTGCGCCGGATCGGCACCTGAGACCCATCCCCCCAGTCGCGCCTGAGCGCTTCGTGAATCGCACCTCACCCATGGTGAGGAGGAACCCGCATGAAACGATATATCCTTTCTCTGATTTTCCTGGTTGCGATCGTCGGCTGCGGTAGTGACGAGCCGAGTAGCAGCGACTCCGAAGTGTTCTGCGCGCCGGGGTGGGTGGATTGCGGCATGGGCTGCGTCGACCTGCAGGCGGATGGCACGAACTGCGGCGCATGCGGCACCATCTGTCCGGGGGGCACGGTGTGTCAGAACGGACTCTGTCAGGCCAACCTCTGCAATCCGCCCTGCGCGGCCGGGGAGTCCTGCATCGATGGCGTCTGTCAGAACCTGCTCGGCTGCAACCCACCGTGCTCTGTCACCGAAACCTGCAGCAACGGGGTCTGCGTGCCGTCGTCGCAGGTCGCCTGTGATCCCGCCTGTGCCGTGGGCCAGTCCTGTGTGGTGGGCGTCTGCCGATGCGATAACAGTGCCCTGACTGCTTGCGGAGCCGCGTGCGTGGACCTTGCCACGGACGGGTTGAATTGCGGCGGTTGCGGAGTCATCTGTCAGGCAGGAACGTTCTGCGCGCAGGGTGTGTGCGTGGCCACCTGTCCGCCTGGCAGCACCGCCTGCGGCTCGAGCTGTGTGGACACCCAGGTGCACTCGTTGCACTGCGGTGGCTGTGACCGACCCTGCGCCACGGGTCAGGTGTGCCAGGGTGGGAGCTGCGTGTGTCAGGCCGGTCAGAGCCTGTGCGCTGGAGTGTGCACGGACATCGGCAACGATGCGTTGAACTGTGGTGCATGCGGCGTGGTCTGCACCGGCGGCAAGATCTGCGCAGGCGGAGGGTGCTGGTGCTCGGGTGGCATGGAAGATTGCAACGGGACCTGCGTCCCCGACGGGACCTGCGCGACCCCGTGCGTACCGGAGTGTCAAATCGGTCGGGTGTGCGTGAATGGCGCCTGCGCGTGTGACGGTGGCCTGACCGATTGCTTCGGGAGCTGCGTCGACCTGGCGTCCAATGCATCGAATTGCGGCGTGTGCGGCACCCAGTGCACGGGCGGCAAGACCTGCACGGCCGGCGTGTGCGCGTGTCCGGCAGGTCAGGAGGACTGCAGCGGCACCTGCGTGGCTGTGGGCACCTGCGTGGTCACGGGCTGCACCCCGGCCTGCACCGGCGGCAAGGTGTGTGAGAACAACGTGTGCGTCTGCCCGACAGGACAGGAGGACTGCAACGGGACTTGCGTCGCTGTGGGCACCTGCGTCACGGGCTGCGATCCGGCCTGCACGGGCGGCAAGGTGTGCGAGAACAGCGTCTGTGTGTGCCCGGCAGGACAGGAGGACTGCAACGGCACCTGCGTGGCTGCGGGCACCTGCGCCACGACGTGCAACCCCGCTTGCACTGGGGGCAAGGTGTGCGAGAACAGCGTCTGTGTTTGTCCGACCGGACAGGAGGACTGCAACGGCACCTGCGTGGCTGCGGGCACCTGCACCACGCCTTGCGACCCGGCCTGCACGGGAGGCATGGTCTGCAACAACGGCGTTTGCGAGTGCCCTGCCGGACAGACCGACTGCTCGGGCACGTGCGCGGATCTGCAGGTCAGCACGACCAACTGCGGCGTGTGCGGCACGGCCTGCCCTACTGGGCAGGTCTGCAACGCCGGTGTGTGTGGTTGCGCCGCTGGCCAGGTGCTCTGCGATGGCGAGTGCATCACCGGCACGACCTGCCCCACCACCGGGTGCACGCGGCCGCCGGGCATGATCGCTGACTTCGAGGACGAGTCTTTCCTGGTGATCGATCAACCCGGTGAGAACTGGGATGGCGAGTGGGAGGATTTCAGCAACGACTCGGCCAACGGCGCAGTGGGCACGCAAACCTTCACCATCGAGTCCATCGGCAGCGAGGAATGCAACCAGTACGCCTTGCATACCACGGGCAGTGGCTGGGGCGGCTGGGTCGGCATCGGGGTCACGCTGAGGGGTACGGGCGAGGACCCGGTGATGTACGATGCCAGCGGCTGGACCGGTATTCGCTTCCGCGCGCGGGCCGGCAGCACCTCGATGACGCCGGTGCGCTTCAACGTCTCCACTCCCTGGACCGAAGGGGAGGGGTCGGGCGGAACCTGCGTGGAAGGCAGTACGCCTGACACCTACTGCTACAACCACGTGGGGCGGTTCTTGACCCAGGATTACCAGCTGACCCAGGAATGGAAGACATTCCACCTCTGCTTTGACCGCGATCTCTACCCGCTGTTCGTTCCGAGCAACCTCACCACCACTCAGCGCCGGCAGATCGCCGCCAACCTGCTCAAAATGCAGTTCCAGTTCAACAAGGCGAAGAACCTGCCGGACTTGCCCCAGCCCGACATCGACTACGACGAGTACGATTCGGCCACGGCCTTCGACTTCTGGGTGGACGACGTCGAGTTCACCAACGATCCGTGCCCGGAGACGACCATTGCTTCCACGGGCAGCCCGGCCTTCCCACGGAACGCCAACCTGGGCAGCTGCGCGCCCGCTACCGATGCAGCCAAGTTCAACTCGGCCATCGTCCAGGCGTACCTCCGGTGGCGCAACCGCTTCGTGGAGTCGTCTGGCGGCGGCTACCGCGTGGAATCCCCTGAGGCCACTGGCGACCACTACCCGTCCGAGGCCGAAGGGTACGGCATGCTGATCACTGCGGCGATGGGTGACAGGACCTATTTCGACGGGCTCTGGACCTACGTCCAGACGCAGCTCGAGAACGGCGTGATGAAGTGGGCACCAAGCGGGCAAGGATCAGCCACCGATGCCGACGAGGACATCGCCTACGGGCTGGTCCTGGCCGACTCGCTCTGGGGTGGCTATGCGTCCCAGGCCACGACCTTCATCAATGCGATGGCGGCCGAGGACATCACCAACAACAACATCAACCCGGGCAGCAACTGGGAGAGCCAACCCGACGCGTACAACCCGTCCTACTTCGCGCCCGCGTTCTACCCGGCGTTTGCGCGGCTGGGCGGTAGCGTCTGGTCCACGGTGACGACCAACGGCTATGGCACGCTTTCGAGCAACGCGAGCCAGTTCAACGACCTGTTCACGGACTGGTGCAATGCCAGCAACGGGCAACCGCGTCAGGCAGGGGACTTTGGCGCACAAGTCACGGGCGGCTTCACCGCGCCGGTGTACGGCTTTGACGCAGCCCGTGTTCCCTGGCGGCTCGGCGTGGACGCATGCGCGAACAGCCGCAGTTCGGCCCAGTCGCTCCTCAGCAGTCTCCTGAGCCGCTTCGCGACCATGTACAGCAACGGCGACAAGATTGATCTCATCGACGCCGGTTTCTACTCGGGACCAAGCGTGGCCCCGAACGCCAACCCGAACCAGATCGCGTTCATCGGTCCGGTCGGCGTGGGCGCCATGGCCGTGTCGAGCCATGCCAACATGCGGGATCGCGCCTTCCGCGCCGTGCTCGACATCATCGAGAACACGGAATACAACCGAACCTATTACCCGACCACGCTGGGGCTCATCACGCTGCTTACCATGAGCGGCAACATGCCGAACCCGGGCTGAACCCGGGATCCGCGAATCATCCCGTCGAGGCGGGTATGCCCGCCTCGACGGTGAGCCGAACGAAGTCATCCTCACGCTCGGTGGAGATGAGGAAATGAACGCGTTCGCCGTCGCGGTCGACATAAGCCTGCACCTCACTGAAGGACTTCCCTGTCGTCATCGTCTCGGTGACGGTGCGACGGATGGTGCAGCGCTGACAGTGGACGGTGTTGCCGCAGCCCCCGGGCAGCCGGGCGTTGACGCACTCGGTGGCTTCACCGCCGAGCCGTCCAATCAGGTCTTCACGAGGCTTTCCCAACAACTGGGTGGCTCGTGAGTTGGCTGCGATCAGGCGTCCCTCGGCGTTGACGGCCAGGACCGGGGCGTCGAACTGATTGAGGTACTCGCTGAGACTCTGTCCCTTCCACTGTGGCTCGAAGTGGGCCAGGCACTCCGGGCACATGGTGTGGGTGGGGCTCGGATTGTCGAACGGCGGCTTGTCCGGCAAGCGCTTGCGACAATACGAACAGATCACCTGCACGGCTTGCCTCCGCCAGGGTGCTGATGGGGGCAGCCGTGTCCGGGGGAGCGACGCGCCACGAGACGGGTTTGCATACCGCGCGCGGAGCATAGCCCATCTCAGGGACCGCGTCCGCGAAATGGGGTGCCCGGTTGGGGCTCAGTAGAATCCTGGTTCGATGGTGCAGTCCGCAGTGCAGCCGTCGCCGGACTCGGAGTTGCCGTCGTCGCACTGCTCTTCGCCCTCGATTACCCCATCGCCGCAGGTGGTGCGCTGAACGCACTCGCCGCCCACGCAGCTGGATCCGGTGGGACAGGTGACGTCCACGCACGCCGGATCGACGTGGCACACCCCTGCGACACAACTCTCACCGTCAGCGCACGGGACGTCGCAGGCTCCGCAGTGTTCGATGTCGGCGGCCACGTCGACGCACTCCGCGCCGCAGAACACGAGCCCTGGTGGACACTGGCACACCGCTGCCTCGCACAGTTGGTCTTCCCCGCACTGGTTGCCACAGGCCCCGCAGTGTTCGGCGTTGCTGATGACGTCGACGCATTCCGACCCACACAGCGTCATTCCAGCTGGGCAGTTCTCTGGAACCGGCACACAGGGCTCGCCCGGAGCCGGGCAGTAGTACCCTGGTTCGCTGGTACATTCTGCGCTGCACCCGTCGCCGGGCACGGTGTTGCCGTCATCGCAGGCTTCGTGCCCGGTGAGCATGCCGTCGCCGCAGGTCGAGGGGAGCAGACAGTCAGCACCACACTCGTCGGTTAGGCCGTTGTCGGGGCCGAGGTCGCACTCTTCCCCGAGCTCCGGCTGCACGACGCCATCCCCGCAGTAGGGCTCATCCACACACGCCCCATCCCGGCAAATCTGGCCGTCCGGGCAGGAGACATCGGCACAGGCAGAATCGATGAAGCAGACTCCGGCGTCGCAAATCTGTCCATCGGCGCATTCATTGCCGCACGCTCCGCAGTTCTGGCTGTCCACGATTGTGTTGACGCACGCTGGGCCACACCGCGTGAGTGGGGGGGGGCAGTCCGTGTTCACCAAGACGCAGGGCTGACCGGGTGTGGGACAGACCCACCCTGCCTCGCGGAAACAGGTGGCGCTGCACCCATCCCCCGAAACGACGTTCGCATCGTCGCAGGTTTCGACCCCGCCGAGGACCCCGTCGCCACAGATGCTGCCCAGCACGCACCCCGGTAGGCACCCGCCGTCCAGCCCGCTGTTGACGCCGTCGTCGCACTCCTCGCCGAGCTCGACCTGAACGACGCCATCACCGCAGCGGGGTTCTTGCACGCAGGCGCCGTCGACGCAGGTCTCGCCGCTCGCGCACGGCAGGTCACAGTCTCCGCAGTGTTGACGGTTGGTGAGAGTGTCGACACAGATCTCACCACACAGCGTCGTCCCGTTCGGGCAGATCACGCCCACCGGTTCGCAAGGGCCACCCTCCTGCGGACAGGCATAGCCAGCCTCGACGGCGCAGAGCGAGCTACACCCGTCACCGGGCAGGGTGTTGGCGTCGTCACAGGTCTCGGCGCTCTCCGTGACGACTCCGTCCCCACAGATCGATGTCGGCAGCTCCTCGTCCTTGACCCCGCCCTCACCCGTGGTCGGAGCTCCTGCGGCTCCGCCGGTGCCCGGGTCCTCGCCCAGCTTGAGCTCTGGCTCGGTTTCTACGGCGCACGCCAGCACCCAGCTGGTCAGGATCGCGAACACGGACACGCCCAGGACTGTCTTCATTTGGCTTCCTCCACCTTAACAACGACGCGAGCCCACCGAATCGATCACGGATTGTGTAGGCCGAGCAGGTCCCGGATCCGCCGCGAATGTGCCCCGCTCGGGTGGTGCTCGAGCCAGCGCCTGCCGGTGGTCTCGGCGCCGTTCCGGTCACCGGCAGCCAGGAGCGCCTGCACCCGAAGCACGGTCGCCTCGGGCCCGAGCGCTCCCTGAGGGTGAGCGCGGTCCCGACGCCCCAGCGCTGCCAGCGCATCCACCGGCCGGTCTTGCTGCAGAGCGGCGCGCGCTTGGTCGAGCAGTCGCAGCTCCTCAGCGAGCGAGCTCTGAGCCGGGGCGGGCACCGCGGAGGGCGGTGGCGTGCTCGGTGCGGGGGCCTCGACCTCTTGCGGCGCGGGACGCCGAGCGCGCGGGCGAGCGGGCGCCACGGCAGTCGCCGGCTCGACGCTGCGCGGCGCCGGCACCGTCGGGGCTGATGGCGCAGACGGACGGATGGCCACAGCGGCCGTGGTGGCGACCACACCCACGGTGGTGCCCACGGCCAGCCACTTGGCAAACAGCACGCTACCGGCCTTGGCGCTGACCCCCGCTGCCTGGGCCGTCGCGGCGGTACCCATCACGGCACCGGCCGCCATGGCGGCCACGCAGGCTGCGCGCACCCGGTCCGAGCCGACGTCCAAGGCGGCCGAGCCGAGCAGCGCTCGCTCGAACTCATCGCCAGACTGGTCCAACAACCTGGGGGGATCATGGCTCATGGTTGGCCTCCAGACAGTTGCATGCGTGCCCGCAACCGGCGTGCTCCAGCGTGGAACGCTTCTCGAGCCCGCCGCAGGCGGGAAGCGACCGTCCCCACCGGGATCTCCAACAGCTCCGAGATCTCGGGACTCGAGAGGCGTTCGATCTCGTACAGGACGAACACCGTGCGCTCGTCAGCATCCATTCCGTCCAGCACGAGGTCGAGCAGCTCGCGGCTCCGCTGATGCTCGAGCGTCTGGTCTGGCAGCGGGGCGGTGTCCAAGGCCGCTGCCACGGTGGTGTCGTCCGCGATCTCCCGCCGCCGTCGCTGCGCGCGTCGCTCCTCTGCGGCCACCAACACGGCAGTCTTGAAGAGAAACGCGCGCTCGTGCCCGGGTTGGATACGATGGTGCTTGCGCGCCGCGATTTCGAACACGCGCTGGGTCGCGTCGTCCACCGCGTGCTCGGGCCGCACCCCGAGCCGACGCAGCGTCCTCCAGATGAACTGGAAGTTTTCGGCGGCCGCCAGCTCGAGTGGGGATTCACGTCGCGCTGCGGCTGCAGGGCTCGGACCCAGCATTGACGTGGACTGCGCAGGCACTGCTACCTCCTAAATACAACGTGTCGAGCCGCGGCCTGCGATCACGAAAAGCGCATGGCAACTCCGGGACGATCAGACACTGCCGGCCGGGCATCCGACATGCGTGCTCTGGACGATTCGGTCCGGGAAGCGGGAAATCACGAGGCGCACGATGGCTCGGCCCCGGCGTTGGTGCCCACCCTCCGCGTCGATCAACCAGCTGCAGATGCAGCACTTGCTTTCGCGAGGGTTGGTGGACCTAGTCGTGGCGCCACTGGACCGAACGCCGACTGCGGTAGCGCCCCCGAAGCTGGACGGTGCCGGGCACCCTTGCTCGGAGTTCGGGCCGGCCGGGGTGAAGAAGATGGAGCAAGGT
>CAZSVU010000042.1:0-37023 GCA_964610275.1 uncultured Polyangiaceae bacterium
CGGCGCTGCCCAGGTGCGCGCGCAGCTCGACCACGGCGACCAGTTCGGTCCGCGCCGGCCACCGCGGACGCTCTTCGCCACCACCCAAGGGTTCGCCACGACACCCAAGTGCCTGTGGGTCCTGAGAACTCCGTCCGCTGCGGAATCGTTGAGGTCTGGTCGGAACCAAACCACCGTCCCGGACTGTGATGAACCTCAGCTGGCGCTCGCTCCGAAACAACTGGCTTCACGTGAACACTCTCGACACTGCCGCCGCGGTCCGCCAGCTCGTGTCTTTCTACGTGGACCAGCACAACCACCACTTGCCGCACAGTGCCTTCCCCGACGAGACCCCCGACGAGATTGTGCTTCGGGGCCGGCGCAGCCATCGCGGCCTACCTCGCCGTCAGCGAGCAGACGCCCAGCACCAACGCCTCATCACCAACCGCGCCCTCACGTGTACCGACTGCAGCGCCGCGCCCGCCGATCAGATGCCCGACTCGGGCCGCGTCGACTCTCCCACGGCGCTACCACGGGACGGACCGAAAGCCGTGTGATTTCGCGGACGACGCATTTGCGTACAGGGAGATTGAGCATGCCCTGACACGTAGCTGCAGTGCGAGCATCAGCTCAGCGGTCCCCGCGCCGCGCCAGCAGAAGCACCGGTGTGGCGGTCGGCGGCTGCCATGGCCACCAGCTCCCCGATGTTTGCGACGGCAAGGAGGCCAACGACCTTCTCGCTCTCCACCACCATCAAGACGCGGCTCCCGCCCTGCTGCATTCGTGTCAGGGCGCTGCTCAGCGCGTCCGACGGGCTTGCCGTATCGAGCTCGACCCGCATGGCTCGAGCTACCGAGAGGTCGGCGCCCCGCTCGGCCAGCCCCTTCAGCACGTCGCCATGCGTGAGCATGCCCACCAGTCGAGCGCCATCCAGCACCGGAAAGTCCTGCTGAAACCCCGCCAAAGTGAGCGCGACGGCCCGCGATATCGGGTCGGCCGGGCAAACGGTCTTGAAGTCCGACACCATCCCGTCGCGTACCGATAGACCGTCGAGTGCCACTTTCACTGTCGAGAGAGCGTGCTCTGCCTGGGCGCCCAGCCAGACGAAAACAGCGATCACGATCAGGAGCGGGCTCACGAGCAGCCCCACCAAGCCGAAGATCACGGCAACGCCTTGGCCGACGCGGGCCGCCGTCTGGGTCGCGCGTTCGGGCGCCATGCGCATGGCCAGGAGCGCCCGCAAGACCCGGCCGCCGTCCATCGGATAGCCCGGCAACAGGTTGAACACGGCCAGCGACACGTTGATCCACATGAGCTGCGTGAGGAATGGCCCGCCGGCGTGCCGGAGACTCTCGAGGCCGACCTGGACATCGAGAGCGCGCACCACGCCGAATAGCAGCAGGGCGATGGCCAGGTTCACGGCGGGGCCCGCGAGCGCCACGAGGAGTTGCTGGCCGGGCTGGTCCGGCATCTTCTCCAGCCGTGCGATGCCCCCGATGGGCAAGAGCGTGATGTCCCGCGTGAGCACGCCGAAGCGCCGCGCCATCAGCGCGTGTCCGAACTCGTGGAGCACCACGGTGGTGAACACCGCGAGGATGAGCGAGGTGGCGCGCACCATCGCCGCAACGCCGTGCCCGGCGATCAGGTCACTGAAGGCCAAGAATGCGATCAGTAGCAAGAAAGTCGCGTGGACGTAGACGTCGATGCCGGCGACCGTGAGCAGCTTCCGGGACCACCGGAATGGCGGCCCCCCGCGCCGTGGCGTCTCGGATCCAGGAGCCGTCGCCGTTGCGCGGGAGTGCGAAGGTGGGACCGGGACGCGGCTACTCCAGCCGACAGAGTCCTTCATTCGACACCGCCCGCGGTTGCTTCGAGAGGTTCGCCCTTGCCCGGGCGTGATCCCCGCTCCGACTGCGCCTCGCGGCCGAGGGACGACGCGGCATGAGCCGGATCACTCCGTCGGTCGCGGAGGTGGCCAGGATTGGCGTTGACGCTTCCGCCTTCGTTTTCCCAGTTGGCTCGAGCGAGTTCGTGCTGTGAAATCTTCATCGTGTCATTGCCAGGGTGCGGTGGACGCCGGAATCGCGGCGACACCAGGTTCGTCGGGTCCGTTGATGCACATGACCTCAGCTGGATCCTCGGCGCCCCAAGAAACCGTGGTAGGCAAGCAAGATGGCGATTGCGCTCAGCACGGACACCAGCAAGCCTGCTTGCCGCCCGGTGTCGTACCAGCCCAGCATTTGGCCGAAATAGCCACCGAGCAGCGCGCCGGACATTCCGAGCAGGGCCGACGTGATCCACGCGAACCGACCTCGTTCCCCCGCGAACACCGGCGCGATCACCGGTGCGATCACCGGCGCGAGCACACCGAGCATCAGACCCGTCGCCAAGGTGAGGAACATCAGAGGCATGCGGTGCTCTTCACGTTCGAGGAGCCTCGTTGCGGTGACCGGACCCTGTGTCCACAATCCGCTCGCCGATCTGCTTCTCGTCGTCCTCGAGGACGCCGCGGTGCTCCTGGCCAGCGACTGTGGTGATGGATCGGCATCTCCATCTCGAAAGCAGGTTCCATGCCACACGCGGCCTTCGCGGCGGTCCCCGTTGCTCGACTTCCGGCGAGCTCGGTTGTCCCTCCGCACAGGACTGATTCCCGTCGCATGGGACGGACTGTTTTCGAGTGACGGTTCGGGCGCGGAGTGGGATGTCTCCCGCTCGCGCGCGGTCCTACCCGGAGCGCCTCACGAGCAGCACCGAGCAGCGTGCTTGACTCAAAATGCGCTCGGCAACGCTGCCCAGGGTCATGCGAAAGATGCCGCTGTGCCCGTGCGTACCAGCCACAATCAGCCCGGCGTCGATCTCGTCGCCCTTGGCCACGATGGCGGCCGCCGGACGATGGCTTGCCACGACCTGACAGTCGCCCTCGACCTCGAAGCGCGCCAGCATGTCCTCGAGCATGGCGGTCGCTGCAGCGCGCAGCTGAGCCAGGGTCGCGTCGTCAGGTACGTTGGGAATGGGGCCCAACGGCGCGAGTCCAGCCAGCAGGTGTGAAGGCATTTCCAGCACGTGAATCAGTGTGAGCCGTTGACTCCGCTCGCGAGCCAACCGGGCCGCCGCCTCGACCGCAGGCAGGGCGGGGCCCGAGAGATCCGTCGCGGCCAGAATCGTGCCGCGGCCCCGGGCCTGCCGCGCAACGAGCACCGGGCAGTGTGCGTGCCGGACGACCCGCTCCGCCACACTCCCGAGCATGATTCGCTCGAGTCCGGTGGCGCCGCGGCTTCCGACGACGACGAGTTGGGACTGGATTTCTTCGGCCTTGCGCACGATGGCAACGTCGGGAACGCCAAAATCGACGACCACGTCAGCGGGCACGTCAGGGTCGACCGTGGCGTCTACCTGATCGCTGAGCCCGTCGGTGAGGACGCGGCCGATGCGGATCTCGTCGTTCACGTCGCGCTGCGAAAGGTGCGGAAACACCGGGTGGATCGGCGTGAGGTTCTGCGCCACGTGCAGCGCCACGAGCTTGGCCCGCCGCTCCTTGGCGTACTGTCCGGCTTGGCGTATCGCTTCGCGCGCGGGATCACTCAGATCCGTGGCGACGAGCACGGGGCGCGGTGTGGTTTCAGTTCCCATGTGCGATCAGTAGCACGGTTGGCTCGGCGCGGGGTCGGCCGCGAGCAACGATATTGCGTGTGCTCAATGCGGATGCCGCAGCATGGCGCGACGCTTGCATGAGACTTCCCGAGTGCGGTGCACGGAGGGTGTAGCATGGGGGTTTCTAGGTCAATCGGTCACCATCATCCTGAAGACCTGCCACCACTGCCGGGCGTCAGGCCCGGCGCCAGCGCGGCTTCCGTGTCGGGTGCGGCGCTGATGGAGCGCTATGCGTCGGGTGATGAGAGTGCCTTCAGCCAGCTGTACGCGCGCTACGCCCCGACAGTGTACCAGCTCTTCCTTGCACTCACGCACGACCGCCACGAGTCCGATGACTTGACACAGACGACCTTTCTCAAGGTCCACCGGGCCCGCGCCAGCTTCACGCCCTCAGCCGCGCTGGTGCCATGGTTGATGACCATCGCAAGGCGCTGCTTCTATGACAACCGCAGAACCCGCTTGGCCCACCGCGAACTGCTCTGCCCCGGTGCAAGCCTCGACTGGCACGCTGCTGGTGAAGTGCCCGACCCCTATGACATGTGGAGGCTGGACCGAGCCCTGGCCAGGTTGCCATCATTTAGTCAGGAGGCTGTCCTTCTCACCACGTTCCTCGGTTACTCCCTCAAGGAAGCCGCCGCCACACTGGGCAGCACCCCTGGCGCCATCAAGGTCCGCGCACACCGCGGCCGTCATCAACTGCGCAACCTGTTGGAGCAGCCCAGCTGAGCGGCGCAGCGAGGCGTGCACCCCGGCTGCGCTGGGAGTCGCCGCGTGACGAGGCGTCATTCACGGTGAATGCAGTTGCATGCGGAGGGGCCACGGGCGGCTTCGAGCTTGGTCACAGCGAAGGACCGGTCCCGGCCCATCGATTCCTTTCAGGCTGAAGTATTTCAGAAATCGAAGAGTCGCCCCGTTGACAAGTGGGGTAGGGAGATGAAGGTTAGTGTGAGGGCAGAACTGCTGGTGTCGCCGCCGCGTCGGAATCGAACCGACAGGTCCGGTCAATGGCTGGTTCCCGGCGCCAAATGGACTCCGGACGACGCGCGCCCCCGAGCGGGGGAGGGAGCACGTCATCCTCCGCAGCCCGAGCTATCGCCGACCAGCGTTGTCATTCCGGGGTCTTTGACAAAGACCCCGCCCCGCCACGTTCCGTGTCGGGGCCCCACCCCAAAACCGATACGCTAGTTCCCGGCGCGTTTCGCGCCAGGAACTAGCCGGGAAGAAGAACGCCATGCGCAACATGTTCAAAGCACTCGCAGCTATCACACTCATCAGTGCGGGCGGAATGGGGCTAGTGGCCGTGGCATACCTCCAGGCCAACCCGCTGGCGCTGACCACGCCCAAGCTCTCGGAAGGGGCTTCTCTCGAGGCGGAAGACACGGTCGAGTGGACCGCGCTCACCGCGTTCCAATTCGCGACCGCGCCCGTGCGTCAGGTTGCGGAAGAAGGTTTTCCTGTTCTCACCAGAAACATCACCCAGCCGTTGGAGCCAGACGCGATACCCGGGCCAAGGCTCCTGATCCCGTGCTCCAAGTGGCTGGACATGGGTCCAGCTGCCTTGATCCGCGAAGGCAGTTCGGACCGCCGCCGGGTGAGGATGCTCTGTCCCGAGGGCATATCGTTCAGCGACCACTATGGCCGAGACGGATGACAGCGCGGTGCCGTCCTGGACGGTAAGAATTAATCCTGCGTCGCGGGATGACGTTCGAGGCGCGAGCCGAAGTCGGCTGCCGCTACCTCGGAGTCGAAGGTGAGGGGAGCTCACCCTATCACTCTCCCATCGGCCTCACGCACGTCACTCCCGCGATTCTAGTCACTTGCTCGAAGTTGGCCTGGAACGTGCACGGCTGTTGTCTCAATCGACCAGAGGTCGGATGGGCTCGGCGGATCAGCTAGAGCCTACGCAACACCTAGAGCGACATGCCAAATCAGACTCTACAGCTTCTCCTCGTGGCGGTGACGGTCGCGTTCGCCGGGCTCGTGGTGCTCAGCGGTGCGGTCTTCACGGTGGAGCAGCGCACCGCCGTATGACCCAATACTCCGACATGCTGAAGGAGATTGGGGCTTCCTCGCGAACCAACGCGATCCTCATCCCGCACTCGCCCGGCAACCTCGCCACCCTGACCGAGCAGATGCGCAATGCCATGATGGAGGCGGACCAGACGGGCAGAGCGTCGCAGGCAGGTGACCGGTCCTTCCCTGAAATCCGAGCGGTGGCTGACGAGATCCACGCACCCCGAGGAACCGAGCAGCAGGCCACGGCCGACCTGCGCGGAAACGGCGGTCAGGGTCACGCCGCCGGCGGGACGGAAGACCATCGCAGATGACCCGTTGAGATTGCCCCACTGACGAGGAAAACCCAATGAGCATTCATGTTGACCCAACCGTGCGCTTCGGCGACTTCGTCGCGGCGATGTTCGACGAGGCTGCGCGCCACAGCACTGATGCGCGAGAGGTGTCACGTCTGGCCACGAGGGCGGTGAGGCACACGCTCTGGCGCGGACGAAAGACATCCCAGTCAGCGAGACGAGTTCGTCGCCTTCTCAAGGAGGGCAGCTCATGAAAATCCGACCACTCCATGATCGCATCCTGGCCCAACGGATCGCCGAGGAAGACAAGACCGCTGGCGGTCTGTTCATCCCCGACACCGCCAAGGAGAAGCCGCTCGAGGCGCGAGTCATCGCCGTCGGCAGCGGCAAGATCCTCGAAACCGGAAAGACGCTGGCGCCCACCGTGAAAGCCGGTGACCAGGTGCTGATCGGGAAGTACTCGGGCTCCGAGGTCACACTCGACGGCAAGGACTACATCATTTTGCGCGAGGATGACGTCCTCGCAATTCTCGAGAAGTAGGGAGCGCCCAATGGCTGCCAAGGAAATTCTGTTCAACGCCGACGCCCGCCGGCAAATCGCACACGGGCTCAATGCGCTCGCCAACGCTGTGAAGGTGACCCTCGGGCCGCGCGGCCGCAACGTCGTCCTCGCCAAGTCTTGGGGCGCGCCCACCATCACCAAGGATGGCGTGACCGTCGCCAAGGAGATCGAGCTCGAAAACCGCTGCGCCAACCTGGGCGCACAGATGGTGAAGGAAGTGGCCTCGAAGACCTCCGACGTGGCCGGCGACGGAACCACCACCGCCACCGTGCTCGCGCAGGCGATCTACGCCGAGGGTGCCAAGCTGGTCACAGCCGGGGCCAACCCCATGGACATCAAGCGCGGCATCGACGCCGCCGTCGAGACCGTGGTCGGGGTGCTGAAGCGGCACTCCAAGGCGACCCAGGGCAGAAATGAGATCGCCCAGGTCGGCAGCATCAGCGCCAACGGAGACGAGACCATCGGCAACCTCATCGCGGAGGCCATGGAGAAGGTGGGCAAAGAAGGAGTCATCACCATCGAGGAAGCCAAGTCCATGGAGACGACCCTCAAGGTGGTCGAGGGCATGCAGTTCGACCGCGGCTATCTGTCTCCGTACTTCGTCACGGACGCCGAACGGATGGAAGCGGTCCTCACCGACCCCTACATCCTCATTCACGAGAAGAAGCTCACGAGCATGCAGGAGCTCTTGCCGCTCCTCGAGCAGGTGGCGAAGGCGGGCAAACCCCTGCTCATCCTGGCCGAGAGCGTTGACGGCGAAGCGCTCGCCACGCTGGTCGTGAACAAGCTCCGCGGCACGCTCCAGGTCTGCGCCGTCAAGGCGCCGGGGTTTGGCGATCGCCGGAAGGAAATGCTGAAGGACCTCGCAGTGCTCACGGGGGGCCAAGCCGTCACCGAGGACCTGGGCCTCAAGCTGGAGAATGTCACGTTGAAGGATCTCGGACGAGCCAAGAGCGTCATCGTCGACAAGGAGAACACCACCGTCATCGAGGGAGCGGGAAAGAAGGCGGAGATCCAGGGGCGGGTGAAGCAGATTCGGGCCCAACTGGAGGACACCACCTCCGACTACGACCGCGAGAAGCTGCAAGAACGGCTGGCAAAGATCGCGGGCGGCGTGGCAGTCATCGAAGTGGGTGCGGCCACCGAGACCGAGATGAAGGAGAAGAAGGCCCGCGTCGAGGATGCGCTCCACGCCACCCGCGCTGCAGTCGAGGAAGGCATCGTCCCCGGTGGCGGCGTGGCACTGCTACGCACCCTCCCGGCACTCGGGAAGCTCGAGCTCGGCGGAGAACAGCAGTACGGCGTGAACATCATTCGTCGCGCCATCGAGGAGCCGCTGCGCCAGATCGCCCAGAACAGCGGCGTCGAGGGGTCCGTGGTCGTGAACCAGGTGCGCGGTGCAAAGGGCGCCTATGGCTACAATGCCGCCTCCGGCGTGTATGAGGACCTGGTGCTCGCGGGCGTGATCGACCCGACCAAGGTCGTGCGCGTGGCCCTGCAGAATGCGGCGTCGGTGGCTTCCCTCATGCTGACCACGGAGGTGCTCGTTGCCGAGCTTCCCAAGCAGGACGGCGAGGCACATGGCGCCGGAATGCCGGGAGGCATGGGCGGGATGGACATGTAGGTTGAAGAGGCTTCCTACCGGGCCGGTGTTGGATCGAAAATTGCGTCTGGACCGAGCACCGTAGGAACCGTCACGGCGGTCGGGGTACTCACATGCATTATCTGTTTGCTTCCAAGTCGCTTGGCCCCCAGACGGTGCTGCTTGCCAAAATAGGGGAGGCAATCGGCGTGGGCGACCAGCTGGAAGCATTCCGTGACGTTGAACACTTCGCGGAGAGACTACGACGGCACAACGGACCGGGGATTGTGATTCTGCTCGCCTCGGAGCGTGAGGATCTGGCACGCCTCGGTGAGGACCGCGAAATCCTCCTTCCGGCTGATATCATCCTGTTGGTGCCGGACGACGCTCCGGATACCATCGCCACAGGTCACTCGCTGAGGCCTCGCTACCTGGGCACGACGGACTCCGACCTGGACAAGGTCGTGCCGGTCTTGCAGCAACTGCTGCGGAAGCGGGCGAACTGGCCTGAAGCAAGCTGATCGGGTTCAGGGGGAAGCAGTCCCGGCCGGAGGACTTGAGGTCCGGACTTGGCGGTGCGACGTGGCCGTCGAGGACGACGCTTGAAAGTGGAACGGAAGTTGCGTCCCACCGGAGGACTGCGGGGGCTCGTCGGAAGCGACGGCTCGAACTCGAGTCTCCGTGCAACGACCCTTCAGGAGCGCAATCCCATGTCGCTTTCCGCGCACGCTGTGGACCACTCGACTCCTACGGCCGCGAAACACCACGCTGCCCGAGCCAGGGAAACGTCCGGGTGCGTCCGGGTGGAGTTCTTCGCAACCGAGGCGGGCTTGCATGCCCTCCAGCTCAACGCACCGGTCCCGGTTGCCCTCTCAGTGCTCGACCTTCTGCATCGGCTAGGGGTCGTCCTCGCTGCGTTCGAGGTCCGAATCGGTCGTGCCCAGCAGAGACACCGTTTCGCGGTCATGGAGCTCGACGGAACAGCGATCCGAGAAGCGAGATTGCAGTGCCTGCAGGCGGAGATCCTGACGTTGGTCGAGCAAAACTACGGCCAACGGGCAGAGAGTCCTGGCTGATGGATCGTTCCTCCAACAGGTCGGTTTCTTCGAGCACCGCGGCTGACGAAGCCGGCGTCGGGGGAAGCACCTTTACGACACCCGTCTGGCGCATTCGTCCTGCGCGGCAGGACTGAGTCTCGTTTGGTGGGACAGCGCGTCCAAGTCGGCCCCACTGGGCCGCGATTTGGAAGCGTGCAGTTTGCACGCCGTTTGGCTGGGCCCTGGCACGTTTCGTGCTGTCTTTCGTGCTGTCGATGCGTCGAAGACCTCACGCAGCCTGATTCGCAGCGGTGCTCGAAGCCGGACAGCCAGACGCGACGGCGTTCGATTGCGCATGTGCCCGGGCGCGTGTCCCGCCAAGTTCTCTGCCAGCAGCAACCCGAACATGAACGTCCTACTCCTCTACCCTGAATTCCCGGATACCTTCTGGAGCTTCAAGCACGCGCTGAGGTTCATTCGCAAGAAGGCCGCCCACCCGCCACTGGGGCTGTTGACCGTAGCGTCGATGCTGCCTCGAGACTTCCAGTGCCGCCTCGTGGATGTCAACGTGCGACCGCTAACCGCCCAAGACTTGGCCTGGGCGGACTACGCGTTCATCAGCGCCATGGGCCTGCAGCGTGAATCCGCTCGTCGCCTCATTACCCGTTGCCAGGAGGCGAAGGTCAAAGTCGTCGCGGGTGGACCGCTCTTCACCGCGGAACCCGAGCAGTTCCCGGACGTCGATCATCTGGTCTTGGGCGAGGCTGAGCTTTCGTTGCCGCCCTTCCTCGAGGACCTGGAGCGCGGCCAAACGCAACACGTGTACACGCCTACCGGCTTCGCCGACATGAAAGCGTCGCCAGTTCCGAGTTGGGAATTGGTGAAGCTCGACGACTATGGCACCATGTCCGTACAGTACTCTCGCGGCTGTCCGTTCGACTGCGAGTTCTGCGACATCACGGCCCTGTGGGGCCGTCGGCCCCGAATCAAGGAAGCGGGCCAAATCATCGCCGAGCTGGATGCGCTATCCGATCTCGGTTGGCGCGGCGGCGTCTTCTTCGTCGACGACAACCTGATTGGCAACAAGCGGCGCCTCAAGGCCGAGCTGCTGCCGGCTCTGATCGAGCGACGTCGGCAGAAGCCGGGGCTCAACTTCAATACCCAGGCTTCCATCAATCTGGCTGACGATTCCGACCTGATGGACGCGATGGTCGCGGCCGGGTTCGACATGGTGTTCGTGGGCATCGAGACCCCGGACGAGCAGAGCCTGGCCGAGTGCAGCAAGCGCCACAATCTGGGACGCGACATGAGTGCCGACGTCCGGCGCATGCTGCAGGCGGGTCTTCAGGTGCAGGGTGGCTTCATCGTCGGCTTCGACGCAGACACCCCGTCCACGTTCGAGCGCTTGACGGAGTTCATCCAGAGCACGGGCATCGTGACGGCGATGGTGGGGTTGCTGCAGGCCATTCCCGGCACTCGCCTCTACGATCGGCTGAAGCAAGCGGGAAGGCTGGAAGAGCAGTTCTCCGGCTACAACGTCGATGGCAACACCAACATCGTTCATGCGATGGGGGTGGGAGTGCTGCGCGCGCGTTACGCGGCGCTCGTGCGTCGCCTGTATTCGCCTCGGGTTTACTACCAGCGGGTCAGGATCTTTCTCAGAGCCTATCGGGTGCCCCACATCGACCCCCGTTGGGAGCTGCGGTACCTGTTGCGACAGTGGGGCGCGTTCTTTCTGGCAGCAATTCGACTGGGCATCACCGGCAAGGAGCGGTTCGAGTACTGGAAGCTCCTGCTCTGGACGGTGCTCCGCCGCCCGCGGGCATTTCCGCTCGCCGTGACGCTGGCCATCTACGGATACCACTTCCGGCGCACGTGCGAGGCGTATCTAGACTGACCGGTTGGAGGGAGTTGGACACGTGTACTTGGCCCTGCCGTCCGCTGCCCCGGCCGACTCCTTCTTGGGAGCAACGCCATGCCTGACCGACTGCGGGTAGCCCTGCTCTCACCGGTGGCCTGGAGGACCCCTCCCCGACACTACGGGCCGTGGGAAAGCATCGTCTCTCTGCTCGCGGAAGGACTGGTGGAGCGCGACATCGACGTCACCCTATTTGCGACCGCCGACTCGGAAACTCGCGCTCGCCTCGTGGCCGTGGCGCCACGCGGGTACGAGGAAGACCCGACCCTCTGCGCCAAGGTTTGGGAGTGCCTGCATATCTCCGAGGTGTTCGAGCGCGCCAGCGAGTTCGATCTCATTCACAACCACTTCGACTTCCTGCCGCTCACTTACTCGCAATTGGTAGACACGCCGCTGGTCACCACCATTCACGGGTTCTCCTCCGCTGACATCCTGCCCGTCTACCAGAAATACGACGGGCGGGTATCGTACGTAGCGATCAGCAACGCCGACCGAAGTCCCGCGCTCGAGTATGTGGGCACTGTGCATCACGGGATTGATCTTCGGCACTTCACCTTTCGCCACGAAGCGGGTGACTACCTGCTCTTCTTCGGGCGCATTCATCCGGACAAGGGAGCGGCGGAGGCGATCGAGATCGCGCGCCGCACGAAGCGGCGTTTGATGCTCGCCGGCATCGTTCAGGACGCGGCGTACTTCCGCGACGAGATCGAGCCGCACCTCGACGGCGAACGCGTCTCGTATCTCGGCAGCCTGGGATCCGAAAGCCGGGATCGCCTGCTCGGAGGAGCCGTCGCGCTGCTGCATCCGATCTCGTTTGCTGAACCCTTTGGGTTGAGCGTCGTGGAGGCCATGGCCTGCGGTACCCCCGTCGTCGCCTATGACCGGGGAAGCATGCCGGAGTTGATCCACGACGGGGTCAACGGATTCCTCGTCCAGGACGTGGCAGGAGCGGCAGCCGCGGTGGGCCGGCTCGGTCGGCTGGATCGCGGAGCTTGCCGACGGCACGTGGAGCAAAACTTCACCGCGGCGCGGATGGTGGACGAGTATCTCGGAATCTACCGGACGGTGCTCGCGCGTCAGCGAGCGCCTCGGGTTTCTGAGGCGCATTGCGGGGCGGAGCGAGTCTAGCACAGACGACTACGGAGGAGCGCTGATGGCCCCCACCATGCAACTACACAAGGTCGCCTTCGTCGGTAGCTACTGCCCTCGCAAGTGTGGCATCGCCACCTTCACCTACGACCTGTCTCAGGCCATGGCGACTCGCTTCCGTGGTCTCGAGAGCATCGTGGTGCCGGTCACCGATCCCGGGCAGGCCTACGACTACGGGGCGGAAGTTCGCTTCGAGATTCACGAGCAGGACCGAGACTCGTACCGGCGAGCGGCGGATTTCCTGAACCTGAGTCAAGCCGACGTGGTGTCGGTTCAACACGAGTTCGGCATCTACGGTGGTAGCGCTGGCAGCCATGTCCTGACGCTGTTGCGAGAGCTGGACGTTCCCGTGGTCAGTACCCTGCACACGGTGCTGGACGAGCCGACGCCCGAGCAGCACCGCGTGTTGAGCGAATTGGCGTCACTCTCGGCCAGAGTGGCCGTGATGTCGGGACGCGGAAAACAATTCCTCGTCAATGTCTACGGAATCCCCGAGGAGAAGGTCGACGTAATCCCGCACGGCGTTCCCGACATGCCATTCGTGGATTCGCACTTCTACAAGGACCTGTACGGAGTGGAGGGCAAGCTGGTCTTGCTCACCTTTGGGCTGTTGTCTCCCAACAAGGGCATCGAGTTCGTGCTGCAGGCGCTGCCGGCTCTCGTCCAGGAGTTTCCCGAGATCGTGTACATAGTGCTCGGCGCCACGCATCCGGTGCTGGTTCGGGAGCAGGGTGAGGCGTATCGGCTCAGCCTGGTCCGACTGGCCGAGGGGCTCGGTGTGCGCAAGCACGTCGTGTTCTACGATCAGTTCGTGGACCTGGACAGCTTGCTGCAGTTCATCGGTGCGACCGACATCTTCATCACGCCCTACTTGAATCCGAAGCAGATCACGTCCGGCGCGCTCGCCTATGCGTTTGGCTGTGGCAAGCCGGTGATCTCGACTCGGTACTGGCATGCCGAGGACCTGCTGGCGGACGGACTCGGGGTGCTCGTACCGTTCGAGGATCCGAGAGCCATCGCGTACGCAACCCAGGCTCTGCTGCGGGACAACACCGGGCGGCATCGGATGCGCAAGCGAGCCTACTTGGTCGGACGAGAGATGGTCTGGAGCAATACTGCCCAGCGCTACGCGGAGTCATGCTTTGCGGCGCGCCGCGGCCGGGGCGACACGCCGCGGCGTCAGGTCGTCATCAAGACGCTCGATCAGCGCGACCGGCAGTTGCCGCAGATTCGCCTGGATCACCTGCACAGAATGACCGACACTACCGGCATCATTCAGCATGCGACGTTCGTCGTCCCCAGACTCGATGAGGGGTACTGCACCGACGACAACGCTCGGGCGCTACTCCTCACCGTGTTGCTGGAAGAATTTGGCCAGGATTCCGCGCAAGTGCAGCAACTGGCCACGACGTACGCTGCCTTTGTGGACTATGCGTTCGACCCTCGCACGCTCCGCTTCCGCAACTTCATGGGCTTCAACCGATGCTGGCTCGATCGGGACGAGCCGGACGATGCCCACGGCCGCGCGCTCTGGGCGCTAGGCGCGTGTGTGGGCCGTTCGCGGCGGCGGGGGCTGCAACACTGGGCGGTCCGGCTGTTTGGCGATGCGGTTGCGTCCGTGCTGGAGACCCAGCATCCTAGGGAATGGGCCTTCGCGTTGCTCGGGATCCACGAGTACTTCAGGCGTCTGCATGGCGATAGCGCCGTCGAGAGACTGCGCGCGAACCTCACGTCGCGCCTCCTCTCGTTGTACGATCAGAGCGCGTCCGGTGACTGGCGTTGGTTTTCCGACCGACTCACCTACGACAACGCGGCACTGCCGCATGCGTTGATCCTGAGCGGTCGGTTCGGAGACGACCCGCGGGCCCTGCGAGTCGGATTGGACACACTGGGTTGGCTGGTGCAGGTCCAGAAGTCGGAGTCGGACCGGTTTCGTCCTGTCGGTTCGAATGGCTTCTACGTGCGGGGCGAAACGCGGGCCGACTTCGATCAGCAGCCGCTGGAGGCGCATTCTACCGTGTCGGCCTGTATCGAGGCGTACGCGGCCACCGGAGACCGCTCCTGGCTCAATGAGGCGCGCTGCGCTTTCGACTGGTTTCTGGGTGCGAACGACCTGGAGGTCGAAGTCTACGATCCGACGACCGGCGGCTGCCGTGACGGCTTGGCCGTGGACCGTGCCAACGAGAACCAAGGCGCAGAGTCCACGCTGGCGTACCTGCTTTCGCTGGTGGAGTTGGGATTGCTCGAGACCTCGCTGGCCACATTTCGGGAACCGGCGGGCTCTGTCCGGGTCGCGGCCGTCCCGCTGGCCATAGGTGGAGCCACCCCTTGCTAGTCGAACGCATTCCAATCGTCCTGTATCCGGATCAGAGCCGCGTCCTGATTCGCCCGTTCCAGGCGGCCAGTGAGCAGCAGACACGCAACATCATTGCGCGAGTCATGCACCTCTCGCCTCGGGTGGTCGACGCCAGGCTGGCGCGAATCCTCGAGGAGTTTCGGGGACGGCACCACCGACTTCAAGAGTTCTTCCTCCAGCGTTTCGAACAGCTGGAGCGGTACCTGCCCCTGGATTCCAAGCTCGCCCACAGTCGGAAGCTGCTGTTGGGAGCCTACTTCACCCAGGAGTATGCGCTCGAGTCTGCAGCACTGTTCAACCCCTCCTTGGTCTGGCATCCGAACCAGGATGGATTGCCTTCCGGTTGGCGTCGCTTCGTCCTGAGCTTGCGTGCCGCGGGCGAGGGACACATCTCATCCATTGCGTTTCGCTCCGGAACCGTGGACGCCGAAGGGCAGGTCCAGGTCGACCCCGCGGCGACACTCGCTACGGCCGCGGAGACGACGCGCAACCCGAGCTATGACCGTCTCCTGTTCCAGCGAAAGCTGGTCGAGCTTGGCCTCTTCAATGCCTTCTCCAGCCAGGTCATGGACCGACTCGGGCAAGCCTTCTCCTGGACTGATCTGGTGCGGGGGCTTCAGGCGACCGAACAGGAGCTGCGGGCGCAGGGGCGTCCGGACCCGGCCACTGCGTCCGGCATCAGAGCGCTCGCGGAGTCCAACTACGAGGTCAGCTATCCGGCGCACTACGACCTGTCTGAACGGGTGATCTTTCCCTGTACTCCCGCGGAATCGAACGGGATCGAGGACGCACGTTTCGTTCAGTTCTTCGACGACGATGGGAGCAGCGTCTACTACGCAACCTACACGGCCTACGACGGCAAGGTCATCCTGCCGCAGTTCATGGAGACTAGAGACTTCCTGCGGTTCAAGATCAGCACGCTCAACGGGCCCGCCGTGGCGAACAAGGGCATGGCGCTGTTTCCGCGGAAGCACGGGGGTCGGTACGCCATGATCTCTCGGCAGGACAACGAGAACCTGTACCTGATGTTCTCGGACAACATCCATTTCTGGCACGACAAGGAGCTACTGCTGCGACCAGCGCAGCCATGGGAGTTCGTTCAACTCGGAAACTGCGGGTCCCCCATCGAGACCGAGGCCGGTTGGGTGGTGCTCACTCACGGAGTGGGCGCCATGCGTCGCTACTGCATGGGAGCCATGCTGCTCGACCTCGACGAGCCGTTGCGCGTCATTGGTCGCTTGCGCGAGCCGCTGCTTGCGCCCGGCGAGAACGAACGCGAGGGATATGTGCCCAACGTGGTCTACGGGTGTGGCGGACAGATTCACGGACGGCATCTGATCATTCCGTACGGCATGAGCGACTACGCCACGACATTCGCCGTGGTGGACGTCGGGGTGCTGCTGGAGAAGCTCACGAGCCGAGCGTCCGCACCACCGTGACGTCACGTGTGCGGAAGCGTCGGTGTTTGCCGACTCAGTGCGGGACCGAGCGCCCCCTGCTGCGGATCATGCCGTAGCTCTTGAGCTTGCGGTACAGCGTCGCCGACCCGATGCGGAGTTGCTCGGCGGTGCGGGTCTGGTTTCCGCCGTTGAGCGCCAGCGCTGCCAGGATGTACTCCTTCTCGAGCTCCGCGAGCGGCCGGACCGCCCCCGGGGTGACCACCGGTTTCGGAAACGCGCTGCGGACTTCCTCCGGCAGATCCTCCAAGTCGACGCGACTTCCGCGTGCGAGTGCGACAGCGCGTTCCATGGCGTTCTCGAGCTCGCGCACGTTTCCCGGCCACTCGTAGCGCAGGAGTTGATCGACGGCGCCGGGTGCGAGGCCGGTGATCCTGCGCTTCATCCTCAGCGCGGCGTCCGCGAGTAGTACTCGCGCCAGCGGCAGGATGTCGTCCCTGCGTTCACGGAGCGTGGGCACCCGCAATTCGACGACCTTGAGTCGGTAGTACAAATCCTGCCGGAAGGAACCAGCTGCAACCGCTTGGCCGAGGTCGCGATTGGTTGCGGCCACCACGCGCACGTCCACCCGGCGGCTTCGGTTCTCCCCGACCCGACGTATCTCCCGCTCTTGGAGCGCACGCAGGAGCTTGACCTGCATACCCGGCGAAACCTCGCCGACTTCGTCCAGCAGCAGCGTGCCGCCACTAGCCGCCTCGAACAGGCCCGGCCGGTCGTGGGTGGCACCGGTGAACGCGCCTCGCGCGTGGCCGAAGAGCTCGGCCTCCAAGAGCGTCTCGGGGATGGCGCCGCAGTTGACCGCAATGTATGGCCCCGCAGCGCGCGTGGATTCCTCGTGAACCAGTCGCGCTATGCGCTCCTTCCCGGATCCGCTCTCACCGGTGATGAGAACGGTGGAATCGACCTTGGCTACTCGGCGCGCCAGATCGACGATCTGTCGCATCGCTGGGCTCCTGGCGATGATGCTCAGCGGTTCTTCGACATCGTGCGCCACCCGGACCAGCGCCCGGCGATGCTGGTGGAGCTTGCGTTCAGCTGCCTTCAAGGTTTCCGTGACCCGTTGGAGCGACACCTCGAGACACTCCGCGAGACGGGTCGGTTCGTAGAAGCGTAGCTCGTCGGCGCGCTCGTCCCCCCAGGCATCGCGCGAGCGTCCCAGGAGGTGACAGGCCGCGTCACCCTTGCCCAGGCAGCGAGCCTCGAGGACGTAGATCTCCTTGCCGGAGCTCCGGCTCAGATAGCCGCTCGTCAGGCCGGTGATGGTCCAGCATACCGCCACGTCAGAACGACCGAAGTGAAGGAGATGTTGCTCGGCTTCGTAGGAGGCAGCGAGCATCACTCCCGCCTTGGAGAGCGGGTCCTCGCTTCCGGGCTCCATGCGGAATAGGCCTTCGAGAGTGTGAATTCGAGTGCCCGCGCGGCGCCAGTCCTCTTCGCTGTCCCATCTGAACTCCGCATGCATGGCTTCCGCCATGCGCCAGCCATGGGCGAAACCGAACTGAGTGAGCACCGTACGCGTGGCAGTGACCCCGAAGTTCTCGACGAGGTACTTGCGCAACAACCCCATCGCCACCGCGTCCAGCAGGAGCGCACGCTGCCCGGCGAAGCGGATCACGCCTCCCTCGGGATCCAGCTCCAGCAGTTCCTTGAGGTCCAGGTTGTCCAGGCGCATCAGCCAGGTCTTTCGAATTGAAGGGGAAGGTACTTCAATTTGATAGAGTGGACCATCCCTGCGTCGTCGTTTGGCTCAATATCTCAAGAGTATCTCATCCAGTTCTGACATTGGCGCGAACCTTGCTTACTAACCAGCGTCAGCGAGGAGAACCGTGCAGTAGAGCAGAAGGAGAGCCGGCATGTACTTGATCGCATTCGTAATCATCGGATTGGTGGCCAGCCTCGTGGCGCGCTGGCTGGGCGGGAAGAATCCCGCCACCACGCCGCGGGTCTCCGTCGTCGCGGCTGTCGTCGGTGCGCTCGCCGGCGGCGTGCTCGGACGCATGATGGGCTTTCACGGAAATGAAACGGAGTTGGCCGGCGCCTCCCTGGCCGTCATGGGCTCCGTCCTCGTGCTCACTGTCGTCCACGTGTTGGCCCGAGGCCGTGGGTCCGGGAGCAGCGAAACCGGCTGAAGCAGCGAGCACCATTCTCGAACGGTGTTGCGAGCCCGAGTCTCGGGCCAGAAGTAGGAGTGCGGCATGAAAACGTCGGTCGTTCGAACCAAGCACGGCGCGGATTTCGCCACCGTGCTGCGGGCACGTGGCGTCGGGTGGCTCGCGTCGGGGCAGTCGGAAGCGTTGGTCGCCGATGGGAATACGGGGGCGCCCCAATGATTGCGCTGCGCCGAGCCACCCAGCGGCTGCATGGCTCGCGTCGCGAGCATGAGACCTGGTGCACGTTTTTCGCTCAGGATCGGGGGCTACCGTTTGCGGAAGGGTTCGGTATCTTGGAGACCCTGAACGAAGATCGGGTCCCGCCGGGTGCTGCCTTTCCGGGCAACTCTCTTGGAGAGTCCGAGGTGGTGACCTACGTGTGCGAGGGCGCACTTGCTCACGAGAATTCGGATGGTCAGAAGTGCGTCACTCGCGCGGGCGAGTTTCGCTGCTGGACGGTGCGCAACGGAAGCGCATCTCGCCGCGGGAATGCCCTGCGATCCGATTGGGCGCACACCTTCCAGATCGGGTTTCGCGCGGCGGAAGCCGGACCTGATGCTCGCCCTGAGCAGAAGCGGTTTAGCGCGGCGGAACGTAGGGGCGGGCTGTGTGCCGTCGCCTCGCCCGACGGCCGCGCAGGATCGCTGCGGCTTCGGCAAGACGCATCGGTGTATTCGGCACTCATCGTTTCCGGGCACCACTTGATTCACGAGTTGCCACCGGGACGAAGCGCATGGCTTCACATCGTGCAGGGAGAAGTGACGCTTGGAAACCTAGTCCTGACCACGGGCGACGGTATCGGAATCTCGGCGGAGCGCGGGGTGTCTCTCACAGCGAGAACCGAGGCCGAGTTGCTACTGGTGGATCTCGGGGAGCAACTGCCGCCAAACCGCGCGTTTGGGCGAACTTGGAGTCCGTCCTGAACTGCGGCGTCGGATTCTGCTGAAGCGCGTTGGGAGGATTCGCCTGCGTCAGGTCGACGATGGTCACGGTTCGATGTCCCTGCTGAGCCATCTCCTTGAGGCGAACCGTGGTGCCTTCGAGCTGGGTGCGCATCTCGTCGTTCGTCAGCTCACCCCGCACCTGGCGGATGATGACTGGCGAGAACTCAGTGATGAGGCCCGGGACGTTCACGCGTCGGGATCATACGCAGTCCGAGACTTCGGGGAAGCCCACAACTGCAGTCGACTCAGCCCTCGCCGGTGGTTCGATCCGCTCGCGCCTCGAAGGAGAACTTCTGCCCGGCCACCGTGGCCTCGTACATGAGCCCGCCCTTGGGGGCAGTGAAGATGGCCACGCCGTCGTCGTAGCTGGCATTGGCAGCAGCCCCGGCCACGATATGTCGATTGCTCCCGTCGCCGGTCGCGGCGACTGTCTGGTTTCACAGGGGAGTGCCCGACACCCCGTGGAGTGTTCACGGAATCTGAATGGGGTGAGCCGAGCCCGGAATTCCCGGCGAGATCAGGGGTCTCGATAGCCGACGTCACCGGTCAGGGCGCGTGACAGCAGGCCCGGGACGACGAAGCGTTCCTCGCAGAGTGCGAAGGGAAGGACGTGGATCCCAGCCCTGCAGCCCAGGTGGCCGGATCCACCGGGGCCCGGATCGACCTCGCCGGTCGGTGCCAGCACCAGGGGATATTCGCGCTCGTACACCGGCACCAGGGTGGCGAGCAGGGTCTCCTCCGGAACGCTCCACAGGAGCAGACGCTCGCCGCCATAGCCGGAGTAGCTCTCCGTGCCGTCACTCGGACCGGTGAGGCCGACCAGGAGCTCCCCGGACTTGTCGAAGTCGAGCGCGACCACGGCTTGACTGCCCTCCAGCCGAGCCAGCGAGCGCGCACTCCCCGTCGAGAACACCCGGACGATGCCGGAGCGAAACGCCATTGCGATCTGCTTTCCGTTCGCACTGAAGCGTCCGCGTCTGACGACGCCGTCGGGATTCTCGCGAGTCCAGCGCGGTTCGCTCGATCCCGGTTCGTCGAGCTCGATGGTCCCATCACTGTCAGCGAACACGGCCAGGGACCCGTCCTCGCTCATGTCGATCAGCAGTCCGATTGTCCAGAGTGGCCCCGTCGAACACCCGGGCGCGGTCCTCCTCGACCAGTACGTAGGGATCGCTGAACTGGAACAGAGAGACATAGGTGGCCGTGTCCCCGACCACGGTCAGCTCGACGGGTTTTTCCGTGGCCCGCTCTGCGGCCACGCGGGCCCGGTCCAGCAGGCGCTGAGCCGCGGGACGATTCCCGTTCGCCCGGAGCGCGAGTGCTTGCTTCACCCACTCGCGCACCAACGCGATGGTCGGCGGCTGGGCAGATTGCGCCTGGAGCTTGGCGGCTGCGGCGGCTTGCTCTGCACGGTCACTCGCTCGGGGTGAGGTTTCGATCCGCTTGGCCAGCTCGAGTGCCTCAGCATGGCGCCCCAGCTCGGAAAGTGTGCTCACCAGAGCGGCCCAGGATTCGGGAGCGGAGCCGGGGCAGAGCTCGTCCGCGTGACGTATCACCCGCACCGCTCGGTCGAGTCGGCCTGCTTCGAGCAGCTCTGCGATTCGTGCGCGCTGCGCCTGTGCTCCCGCGCAGTCCGCGTCATCGTCGAGCAGGGTCTTCGGCGCGACCGTCGTCACGGCGGGCGGTCGCGGATCCCCGCCGCAGGCGGCCAACACGCAGAGGAGGACCGCCCAGCAAAACTCTCGAATCCTCCTGCTGCGCATCGGGTCCGTCCGTTCCGGCGCGCAGACTACCACAGCCCCCAGTGGCGTCCGCGGCTAGCTCCGAAACCGCTCTGGGTCCAGCCGGTAGCGCCGGAACCAGCGCCTGGCATTCGTGTTGTGCGATGTGGAAGAACGAGACTCGCGCGAGGTCGCCGACTTGGTCGGCGTTCCCGCGGCGACGGTCCGCACGCGCCTGTTTCACGCCCGCCGCAAGCTCCGACGCATGCTGGGAAAGATGGGCCTGTCCTGACTCTCGAGTGAGCGGCCACTGGTCGTCGCCCGTTGCGGCGGAGCACCCTTGGGTCGACTCAGCGGCTCGGCAGCCCTGGCTGGCCGGACACGCGGCTTTCGATGTTCCAGCCCAGCCCGGCGTCTGCCAGCGAGGGATCCACGAACCAGCGACGTCCGCCGGCTCGCTGCACCACCAGCACCCAGTCGTGATCCCCGAAGCCCCGAAACGGTAGCTTCTGACCCAGTACGCGCGCCTTGCCGCTGCGCACGACGTACGCTTTCACGGTCAGCCCGGTCCGTCCACCCAGGAGCTCGACGACGGCCGCGAACAAATGGGAGTATTCGACGCAGTGAGCCTCGCGCTCTTCGACCCCGAAGCGGAGTCGGGTGCTGTGCCGCATGCCGAAGTGCAGACGCCGACCCGTCTCTCGTAGCGCAGCGGCAATCAAGTCGTCGACGTTGCTGACTTCACTGACGTCCACGCCGTTCAGCTTGGCCCGCAGCGCCGCGTCGAGCCGCGCCGCGCTTGGCTTGGCCACGTGGGGCGGGCCAAAGCTCACCGGGGCGAGAAGGGGGGAGCTGCCTCGGGTCGACGCGGCCTGCTGCGAGGAGGAGGCCGACGGCGATGGAGCCCCGGCCTCCCCCACCTCGGGCAGCGGCTTGCTGCATGTGCACCCGGCCACCAGCAGTGCGGCCAAGTGGCAAGGAACGAGGAGCTTGGCCGCGCACCGCATCCGGCAACGGTAGCACGCTAGCGGGTCGCTCAGCGGGGCCTCCCTGGGTCAGAGCCCCGCGGCGGTGCAGTCGCACTGGGCATTTTCGACGTCCCGAGACTCGCTGGGGGTTTCGCTCCACCGCCACCAGGAATGAGAAACAATAGCCGAAAAACGCGAGGTTGATTCCTCGGGCGCGTGGCAGCATAGGACTCATCATGAAAGCGACAAACCGGATTTCCGCTCAGGTGTGTTGGACTTTGATTGCCGGCGCCGTGCTGGTGTCGGCGTGTGGGGGCGCGCAGCAGCAGCAGCCTGCGGCAGCCGCCGGTGAAGAGGAGGAGGAAGTGGTCGTCGTGGGTCCGCAGCCGGAGCCACCCAAGATCGAGCCGCTACCCGCGATGCCGGTGACGCCGGCGACGGGCAAGCCGGCTCCGGACAACAACCCGTTCGAGGGGGCAGAATTCTACGTCAACCCGGAATACGCGAAGAAGATCGCCGAGACGAAAGTCGACGATCCAGCAGTCAAGGCCAAGCTCGCGAAGCTCAAGACGGTCCCGACCGGGCTCTGGCTCGATCGCATCGCGGCTGTCGAGCAGCTGCCCAAGTGGCTCGATGACGCGGCCAAGCAGACCAAGAAGAAGAAGAAGCCGGTCGTGCCCGTGGTGGTCGTTTACGACCTGCCGAATCGTGATTGCTCGGCCAAGGCTTCTGCTGGCGAGCTGTCCATCGACCAGGGTGGCGAGGAGCGGTACCGGAAGGAGTTCATCGACCCCATCGCCGCGGAGTTTGCCCAGCGCCCCGACCAGCGGATTGTCGTTGTGCTCGAACCCGACTCACTGCCGAACATGGCCACCAACCTGGCCATCGAGAAGTGTGCCAAGTCGGCGCTGGTCTACGAGAACTCGGTGGCCTACGCGATTTCCAAGCTCTCCTTGCCGAACGTGTACATCTATGTGGATGCAGCGCACGCAGGGTGGCTCGGATGGATCGGCAACCGTAATCGCTTCGCCCGTTTGATGAAGAAGGTGCTCGACAAGGCTGGCGGCGTGGAGCGCATCCGCGGCTTCGCGACCAACACGTCGAACTACAACGCGCTGGAAGGGGAGTGGGGCAAAGAGCTCGAGCCCTCGACCCCCACGCCCAACGAGTCCAGTTACGTGCAGGCCCTCGCCCAGGCGATGGATGAGGAAGGGGTTCCGGGCCGGCAGTTCATGATCGACACCAGTCGCAGTGGAGTGCAGAAGAGCCGCACCAAGTGGGGCAACTGGTGCAATGTCGCCAAGGCAGGCATCGGCGAGCGTCCCAAGCTCAATCCGCAACCGCGGGTCGACGCCTACTTCTGGATCAAGCCGCCCGGAGAATCGGACGGCGTCGCCGATCGCTCCGCAGCCCGCTTCGACGAGAACTGCGCCTCGGCCGATGCGCGCGCCGATGCCCCTGAGGCCGGCCAGTGGTTCCCCGCGCACCTCATCGACATGGTGAAGGCCGCGAACCCTCCGCTCTGAGCAGGGCGATCGCTGCGCTCTTCCAGGGCGCGCGATGGACCCTGATAGTGAACGTCGTGATGACTCGAGCGGGGACTGATGCCACCAGCTCCCGCTCGAGCCCATTGATGTCTTCTGGGGACAGCGTCGTGGCGGGACCCAACGCGACCGATTGAGGCGGCCCCATGTATGGAACCCTTCTGGATCTAGTTCGGCGAGACCCGCACCCTGCACCCTGGGCCGAGGGTGACAACATTCCCTGGGACGAGCCGGAGTTCAGCGAGCGGATGCTGGAGGTGCACCTGTCGCAAGACAGCGACCTGGCCAGCCGCCGGCGAGTGACCATCGAACGCCAGGTGAAGTGGCTCCATTCCGAGCTGCTGAGCTCTCGCTCGGCTCGCGTCCTCGATCTCGCCTGCGGCCCCGGCCTCTACACCAGCGAGCTCGCGCGCAGGGGTTGCGAATGCGCGGGGATCGATTTCTCCCCCGCATCGGTCCGACACGCAAAGGCGACCGCGGCTGACGAAGGGCTGCCCTGCGAGTACCGCCACGCGGACGTACGCGAGGCGAGTTTCGGTACTGGATTCGATCTCGTGATGATGATCTGGGGGCAGTTCAATGTCTTCCCGCGCGACCGTGGAATGAAGATCCTGAAGGAGGCACACGGAGCGCTAGGCCCGGAAGGCTTGCTCCTGCTCGAGCTTCAGAGCGAGGAGCAGATCCGCGCTGCGGCCCAGGGTGCTCCCTCGTGGCACTCGTGCGAGTCTGGCCTCTTTCTCGCAAAGCCTCACCTCGTCTTGGAAGAGCACTTCTGGGACGAGAGTGCCCGTGCCGGCACCACCCGGTTCTTCATCATCGACGCCGGGAGCGGCCAGGTGCACCGCCATGCGCTCACCAACGAGGCGTATTCCGAGCGCGAGATTGCTGCTGTCTGCGAGTCAGTGGGGTTCACCGATCCGCGGTGGTTCCCTTCCTTGGCCGGCGAGGGGGTTGCCGGGGAGCTGAATCTGCCGGTCGTGGTCCTGCGGAAGCGGGCTGGCACGTAGGCAAGGGGGGCACATGCTCGTCCGCATGCTCTGCTTGCGGACCCCGTGCGTTCGTGACATCTCTCCTCCGGGATGACTCGATACAGCTGGACCATGGTTGCAGCGGTTTTGATGTTCGCGCCTGGCTGTGGTGACGATCGGAACGGCGGCGGCGTGTCGAATGACGGGGGTTCTGGAGATGGCACGGGTGGCTCGAGCTCGACGCTGACCATCGACGATTCGCTATTCACGACGGCCACGGAAACCGTCGCCGAGTACATCACGCCCGAGTACTACGTGTGCGAGACCGAGGAGAGCGCCTGCGGGCTGCCGTGTCCGGACGACAGTCTGTGGGTGGCCATCAACAGCACGGACTTCCGCGACAGCAGGACGTGCAGCGCGTGCATGGAGGTTACCGGACCGCTGGGGACCGTGACCGTCGAGGTGGTCGAGAACTGCGGAGGGGCGTGCGTCGACGGCGAGATCGAGCTCAGCCGCGAGGCTTTCGAGCTTATCGGCGACGCATCCGAGGGCCACGTGGACGTCAGTTGGCAGCTCGTCCCCTGCCAGCGCACCGGCCCCATCGAGTTCGCCTACGAGCCGGACAGCCACGAGTGGTTCGCCGGCATCCAGATTCGCAACCCGGCTCTTCCCATTGCCGAGATCGACATCCGTTTCTCCGACGAGGTCGGCTGGGTCACGCTACAGATGGACGGCTGGAATCACTTCCCGATCAGCGATGACCTCGGCAGCGGCCCCTTCGATTTCCGCGTCCGCGCCATCGACGGCCAAGAGCTCGTCGAGGAGGACATCGAGTACGTGCCCGGCGGCGTGGTGCCGGGCACGGGTCAGTTCGAGATCTGACGAGGCGGGCGCGACGGGCTGAACCAATCGCAAGAGTCGCGGGCAGCTGGCGATGCCCGGCCTGCCCGCAGCGGTTTCGGGCCGAGCAGTAGAAACCGGTCACGAAGCGGACAGATCAGCCGCTCGGGGTGCCCCGGCAGACCGAAATGTCCGGATGATGACCGTTCTGACCGCCTGGGGAGTCATTACCACCGGCTCGACGCAGCGCCGCCCCGAGCCGACGCGCGGCATCGCCAACTCGGCATCCGGGCTGCCAGCTCCGGGAATGCCGGTTGGCATGACAGACGTTGCCTGTGCTAGCAGCATGGCGAGCGTGCGTTCCGTCCCCGTCACCAAGCTTCCGAGCGTTCTCGCGCTGGTGGTCATTGCCTGCGGCAGCTCCCAGGCACCGGCACGGCCTGCGGCGGTCGGATTGGAGGTTCCGCAGTCGACTGCGTCGGATCCGCTACCGCCCGGCGACTTCGACGCGGCGCCCGGTGAATTCCTCCAGGCTTGGCCCGAGATCGAGCGCTGCCTGGGCGGCAAGGGGCCGGAGCAGATCGACGAGTTGGTGGAGCCGAGCACCGGCCTCTACGTGTTGGATAACCCAGGCGCGCTGGTCGTGGTCACGAAGCACCCCACTTTCACCAGTGCGTTTGCCGACCGCGAGTACGCTCCCTTCCTGCGCAACTGCGACCTGCGTACCGACGTAGAGCCGCAATTCTCCTGCGACACTGAAGCGTGGACCCCCGCGGGCTGCGTTCACACCCACGGGGTGCGCCTCGACCTCGCCGCGATTTCCGAGTGGATGCTTCGTGACGGCGGAGAGCTTTCCGAACCCGAGGTGCAGAAGGAATTGGCCAGCCTTCGCGAGTCGCAAGCTCTGATCACCGAAGCAGTATCGGACTCGACCACCGACACTCGCTGGTACTTCGGCACGCTTCGGGGCCGCTGGTGGCTGCTGGCGGTGGACGTCGTCACGCCCTGCAGTGCGTGAGGTTCCGAGAGGACCGGTGCGGCCTTTTGTGAGCGCCGGCCTCTGGACGATTCGTGCTGAGCCGCATAGTCTGCAGAGGCTGAAAATTCCGGCCAGGCTACGCATGGCGACCCCAGACATCTCATCGCTCGAGTCGCGCCTGGAGGCCGTCGGCACGGCGCCTGAGGAGGCGCAGGCGCGGGTCGATGCGCTGGTGGACCTGGCGTGGGCGATACGGTTCACGCATCGGGACCGATCGCGCCGCTTGGCGACCGAGGCCCGTGAGCTGAGTCGATCCATCGGCTACAAGTTGGGACAGGCCCGCGCCGCTCGCGCGCTGTGCATGACCACTGCGTCATCCGACATGCTTCGCGACATCTTCGCGCTGGCCGAGGAAGCCAAGTCCCTGTTCGATGAGGTGGGCGATCGAGCGGGCTCGGCTGGGTCTCGAGACTTCCTCGCGGGCATCTTCGAATTCATGGGGGAGCTTTCGACTGGGATGGAGTTGGCCACCGAGGCGCTCACCATCGCACGCGAGATCGACGACCCCGTGCGTCAGGGCTACGCACTCTGCAACGTGGGCGGGATCCTGGCCGCCTCGGGCGACGTGAAGAGCGGCGAAGCGCGTCTGCAGGAAGCGCTGAAGCTCTTCGAGAGCGTCGAATACCCCCCTGGGGTCGGACGCATCTGCGAACGGCTCAGCAGGCTCTACCGCGAGAACGGCCGGCTCGATGAGGCTCTGGAGTACGCGCGCCGCCTCCACGACGCAGCCCCCCACAGTGACAATCCCAGCGACTGCGCTACGGCCCTCGAGGTGTGGGGCGACGTGGAGTCGGACCGGGGCAACTTCGAGGGGGCCGAGCGACTCCTCCGCGCAAGCCTCGAGGCCTATCCCAACGAGGAGATCCGCAGGCTGGCGGGACTGTCGGCCCGTTTGAGCCTGGGCCGCCTTCTGGCCCAGCGAGGCGCCTACGCAGAGGCCGAGGCCGAGCTCCACAGAGCTCTCGACGAGTTTGCCCCGTATGGTGGAGTGGCGCCGCAGGACGAGGCCAAAGCACTTCAGGTCATGGCGGACGTGAGCGAGCGGCAGGGAGATCTCCGTCAGGCCAACTCCCAGCTGCGAGAGGCCATCCGTCTGACCAGACGCGCTGCCGAGACCGAGAAACGCGATCAACTCGCTCAGTTCGAGGCGCGTGCGGAGATGAAAGCGGCCCGCCAAGAGGCGGAAATTCATCGGCTCAAGTACGTGGAGCTGGCGAGCATGCAGGCCAAGCTGGTCGAGGCCGAGAAGATGGCTCAGCTGGGCACGCTCGCGGCCGGCACTGCGCACGAGTTCAACACGCCGCTCGGAGTGCTGCGCAGCAACCTCGACCTGTTCGTGAAGACGGCCGGGCGGTTCTCCGAGTTCACGAACCGCGACGCTGCGCTGCAGGCCCAGACCCAGAAGCTGGTGTCCGCCCTGCAAGCGTGCACGCGCACGAGCCATCAGGCCGTATCCCGCCTGGCTGCGATTGCCGAGCGTCTCAAGCGCTTCACGCAGCTGGACCTCTCCGAGAAGCGCTTGTTCAACGTCGTCGAAGGGCTAGAGAGCGCCATGGAGCTATTGCGGCCCAACTTGCCGGACGGGATCGCGCTGGAGCCGCGCTTGCGCGTCCCTATGCCGTCCTTCTGGTCGTAGCAGCAGCGGTGGGAGCCAGCTTGCTGCTGCTGCCTCTCATCGGGACCGAGCTCTTGCCCCCCAGCGACGAAGGCGAGGTTCGGATCAATGGGGAGATGGATGTCGGCACGCGGCTCGATCTGGTTGACCGCCAGACCCGACTGATGGAGACCATCGTCTACCCGGCCGTCCCGGAAGCCCAGGCCGCGGTGGTGAGTGTGGGGGCTTCGGGGTGGCGGCCGGACAGCCCGAGTCGGGGTGAGATCACGCTATCGCTGGTGCCCGCGAAGGAGCGCGCCCGCTCGAACGTCGAGATTGCGGCCGATCTACGTGAGCGACTTCGGGGGAAGGTTCCCGGGATGGAGCTTCGGGTCCGAGCGCCTCAAGGGCAGTTCATCCTGGAGCGGCTCCTGGGGAGCTACGAAGAGGGCATCACCGTCGAGGTTCGCGGCTTCGACTTGGACGTGCTCGATGCGCTCTCGCGCCGCGCTGCGAAGGCCGTCGAGGGCGTGCCCGGAGTCACGGATGTCGAACTGTCGCGCAAGGCCGGTGCGCCCCAGGCCTCGTTCATCATCGACCGCGAGAGGGTGGCCCAACTCGGGCTCACCGTGCGTCAGGTTGCCGAGGCGATCGAGACTGCGGTGGCGGGCAGCCGAGCCGGCGACTACCGGCCCGAAGGGTTCTCCTATCGAATCCTCGTCCAACTGAGGAACGCGCTCGAGCTTTCACTCGATCAGATCCTGGACCTGGTTCTGGAGACGCCGGACGGGGAAGCGGTGGCGCTGCGCAGCCTGGTCCAGGTCGTCAACGAACGCGGTCCCATCTTGATCGATCGCAAGGATCAGCAACGTATCGTCACGGTTCGCGCCAACATTTCCGGTCGGGATCTGGGATCGATTGCTGCCGATGCGCAGCAACAGCTTTCGCAGATCCCACGCCCGCAGGGCTACAGCCTGTCGATCGCTGGCAACTTCGAGGAGCAAGAAGACGCTTTCGGTGCGCTGGGGTGGAGCCTGTTGCTCTCGGTGCTGTTGGTCTACATGGTGCTCGCGTGTCAGTACGAGTCGCTACGGGGCCCGCTGGTCGTGATCCTATCGGTCCCGGTGGCGGCCACGGGCGTGCTGTTCACCCTCTGGCTCACCCACACCACGCTGAACGTGCAATCCGGGATTGGCTGCGTCATGCTGGGGGGCATCGTGGTCAACAATGCAATTCTGCTGGTTGATCAGGCCGGACGACTGCAAACCAGCGGCCTGCCGATGATCGAGGCGGTCAGCGAAGCCGGTCGCCGTCGCCTCCGCCCCATCCTGATGACCACGGCCACCACGATCCTGGGCCTGCTGCCGCTGGCGTTTGGCATCGGCGAAGGCGCCGAAGTTCAGGCTCCGCTGGCCCGTGCAGTCATCGGGGGTCTGACCGCCTCGACGCTCATCACGCTGGTGTTGATCCCCGTGGTGTACTCTCTGGTGGCGCGCGACTGGACGACTGAGCCCGACAGGTGAGCGCGCGTGTCGGTTGCCGTTTCGATCTACGCCACGCGTGTGCGGTTCTGGGTGGTCTATTCTCCCGACAGCTCGGCGATGATCGCCTGGGCGACGTTCTGGCGGATGGTATCCATCGGAGAAGTACGGCGGGTTGATGTCGTAGATTCCGACTGCCGGGTTGAGCAGATTCGCATACTCGAACCGAGGTGTGGTCGTCAGGATGATGCGGTCCTTCCACCCGAGGTCCCCGGAAGGGGAGTGCTCGGGAACGGGTTCGTTGCCCCCGGTGGCGGATGTCGCGTCCGCGAAATCGATGGCCCACTGGCGATACAGCGTCAGGTTGGAGGCAGCGATTTCATCGCCTTCACTGCCCGTCAGGGCGCCGACGGTTGCCTCGACGCCCACCAATCCGCCGTCACCACTAGCTGCGGCTATCCGCCTACCGGACACCAGGAGCAGGCTTGCTCCCGAACCGTCGGCGCCCCACCAGCCACGCTGCTGCCAGCCAAACGATGACCAACCCGCGAGGCGCGCTGGAGCCGCCTGGCGTCGAGCAGCCGCAGCCGCCGTCGTCGCCGCCGCCGTCGCCGTCGTCAGTTGCCTCGGGCACGTCCGGCTGCCTCGGATCGCCGCCAGTGGGGGTTCCGACACACTGCCCCTCCGAGCACGTCTGACCCTCCAGGCAGAACGCTTCGCAGTCGCCGCAATTGAGGATGTCGGTCATCAGGTCCACGCACGCTTGGCCGCACTGCTCGAGGCCCTCATCACACCCGGTCGCGACGCAGGTCCCGAGCGAACAGACCTCCCCGGGCACGCAGGCCGCGTCACAATCCCCGCAGTGAGCGGGATTGCTGTTGGTGTCGACGCAGGCCGATCCGCACTGGACCAACGGCTCAGTGCAGCCCGTGCTGCCGCCGCCCGTACCCCCGGCGTCGGTGCCGCCCGCGTCGGTGCCGCCCGCGCTGGTGCCGCCCGCGTCGGTGCCGCCCGCGTCGGTGCCGCCCGCGTCGGTGCCGCCCGCGCTGGTGGTGCCGCCCGCGCTGGTGCCCCCGGCGCTAGTACCTCCAGCGCTGGTGCCCCCAGCATTTGTGCCGACATCCCCGGCCGCGCCGCTTGCGCCGCTGGTGCCGCCCGCGCCGCCCGCGCTGGCGCCCGCAGTCCCGGCCGCGCCGCTTGCGCCGCCGCTGCCGCCCATGCCGCCCGTACCACCGGTGCCGCCCGTACCGCCGGTGTTGCCCGGGCCGCCGATACCGCGGAGATAGCCGTACAGGGCCATCTTGCCGCGCATGGTCTGCTGCGGAGTAAACTCGGAGAAGGCCCACACCCACGGAGTGTTGAAATAGGCCTCCCCGATGGGCCACGTGTTCACGAAGTTCGTCGGGTACGAGTTCTCGTACAGGCGCGACGGCGTCCCCATGGTCATGCTTTGGTCCCAGTCATCCAGGTTGAGGTACGGGGTATGGCCGGGTTGAACGCCTGGGAGACCATCGTATCGCCCCTCGGTGTAGATGTACTCGACGCTCCGCTTGGACTCGAGCGGAGTGAACGCAGTCGTCATCTGAATGATGTTCAAAGGGTTCCTGCCCAGACCCCAGTCTGCTTCGAGCGCCAGCGCCTTCAGGAACTCGGCCCGCTCCGTCGCATCGTCGGTTATCGCATGGGCGATGATGGTGCGGTGCACGTTCTGGGCGGTCCGGAAGTACCCGGGTCGCGGATCGGTGGCACGACGCGAAGGCCGACCGTCGATGTAGTCGGCCTCCTCGCTTCTCGCCTGTGCGATGATCGCGGTCTGCATGTTGTCGCGGAGCGCCGGGTAGTTAACGGTCTGCGGCGTCATCAGGTAGCCGGCCGTCGCCCAGACCTGGTTTCGGTTGCCGTCGTTGAGTGCCGCAGGTCCACTGGCACAGACGCTCTCGGCCTGCACCGCCGCTTCGTACGCGGTGTCCCCGGTGACGTTGTACAAGTAGGCAGCTGCGGTCATCTTGAGATCGCGTCCGCGGACATCCCCGTCCCCGAGGCCCTGGGTCTCGTCCAGCATCGGGTCAGAGAGGCCGTCGGCGTGGGCGTAGGCTGCGGCCGCCTCGTTCAGATACTGGTCCATCAGGGCGGTATTGCCGGCGATCCGGAATGCGTCGGAGAGCATGGCAGCGTTGGCCGCATTGGCCCACGCGGCCATGGCGGTCGGCCCGGCCTGGAAGAACTCGTCGCTGTCGTTGGGATTGGTCAGGCCGTGGGAGTAGCCGTCGCCATCCCGCAGCCGGAGCCAGAAGTCGACCTCGTAGCGGGCCTCATCCAGCAGATCGGGGATGCCGTTACCGCTCTCCGCGATGCCGGCATCGTCGTCATCGGGGGCGCCGCCGGTGAGAATGAACGGCAGCAGCATGTCGTAGATGATGGACACGTGTCCGAGGTGGCGGTCCCAGTCGGCCGCGTCGGAATGCCCCCCCCAGGCGTTGGGGTTGGTCGGATTCCCCGCCTTGCGGAACGGCGCCCAGTCATTGGGCCTGTCCCACACGTCGCCACTCGAGAAGCTGCCCCACTGCGGGTGCCAGGGCTGCATGTCGGTGAGATACACCCGGGTCGTCGCCGGATCCGACTCTGGGATGTAGAGCGGGGTGCGCGGTACCGGCTGGAGACCCGCGGGGTTGTCCTGGCCGATGCGCATGTAGAAGAAGCCCCGAACCGAGACCTTGAAGGGATCGGCATACACGCCATCTGCAATGACGAAGTCCTGACTGCAGCCCACACCGTCGATCACCAGTCGATAGGTGCCCGGAGCGGCGAAGGTCGAGAAGTCGGCGTTCCATACGTCCGATTGGATCAGGTTGTAGCCGGAGAAGTCGACGCCGCTCGACCGCCAGAAGCTCACCTGCCCCGACGCCACCGAGTCACCGGTCCCCACGTCGTACACGTACACCGTGTTCCCCTCGAAGCCGGAGTAGTCACGGGCTCCGCCATCGCCCATCCAGTGGTAGAGATCAGCAGCCTTGTGAGGTGCGTCGGGCAGATAACCGACGAGGTTGGTGTGCACCGCTTCGGAACGGGTGTTGAAGACATCGAACGTGAAAGTCTCGGAGCTGACGTCGCCGTTCGTGGCCGGTGCGATGGCGAGCGTGTAGGTCGCGCCTTGTTGCAGGGACTGGGGAAGCTCCAGATAGATCCAGTGCTGGTAGGTGTACTCGTAGCGGTAGTCGCTGCTCTGCCACTCCATCTGGGCGTGCCCGTTGAGTTTGGTCTTCCGGGAGCAGCTGAGCGGCTGTAGCCCGGCTCCACCGTAGTTGGCGTCGTCGCTGGAGGTCACGGTCCAGCTGCCGGTCTGGGTCGCCGCGTTGGTGTCGAGCTCGGGCGTGTGCCTCAGGATCGTCTCGTCCGGGTCCTCGTGAATTACCTCGCCGTCCAGGATGTGCACGACGAGGTAGTCGCGATCGAGGATGCCCACGCTCTGGACGTGCGCGGCTTCGGCCCGGCTCGCAGTGGCGCCGATCAGCACGACGCACAGCAGCCGCAGCACCCAGGCGATGGGGCCTGGACCGGCTCGGCGGATGTGAAGCAGGCAACGGACGAGGCGAGCACTCGACATTGGGCGTCCTCCGATCTCGCCGGCTGGGGGCAGTCCAAGCCGACACACACAGTCCCGTAGCCGCACGAGTCCAGCTCACGAATTGTGCCCCCTGCGGATGTTTCTCCCTCAACTAGAAGGCGAAGAGCGCCGAATTTGTTGTGTTTTCTCTTGCTCGTCGAGCAGCCCCGGGCGGCCGGGCACCCCGACCGGGCACCGCGGCGTGACCGGTTCGGGGTGGGACGGGTGCCCGCGAGAGCACGAGATACGCGGTGGCCAGCGACTTCAGGTCGTTACCTACCGGACACCGAGCCGCGCTGCATGAACGGTCGCCAGCTACGCACTCTGCGGGAGCGTCACGATGAAGATGCTTCCCGCACCCACTTTGCTCCGCACCGTGATTTCTCCGCCATGAGCCTGCACCGCGAGCTTGCAGTACGCCAGTCCAAGCCCCGCGGCGTGGACCTGCTGTTCCCTGCGCGCCTGTGCCTGCCCGAACTTGTCGAAGATCTTCTCCTGGTATTCGATGGGGATGCCTGGCCCTTCATCCGAGACTCGGATCTGCAAGCTACCCAGGTCGCGCCGAAGCTCCACCTTCACCTCGGTGTCCCTGGGGGCGAACTTCAGCGCGTTGCTCACCAGGTTCTCCACCACGCGCCGCATCGCATCTGGGTCGCACAGCGCCCGAAGCTCCGCGGGACCCTGCAGCTCCACGTGCCGATCGGACGCCAGCGCCTTCACGGCTGCGATCCCGCTTCTGGCCACGTGTGTGAGATTGCAGAGCTGGAGATTGAGGGGCATCTTCCCGGCTTCGAGCCGGCTGATGTCCAGCAGGTCATTGCACGTCCGAATCAGCTCGGAGCTGGCAACGGCGAGTACATGATCGAGGCCGAAGACCACGTTGTCATCGCGGCGATCGCGTCCGCGAAGCGGCGGCCCGGCTGTTGGTGAGAGGGGTTCGGCGGATCCCGACCCCACGCAAACGCCAATGGCCCGGTCAGAGACTGTGCTATGCAAGGTGTGTGCGGGGGGCATGTTCACGGCTGGGCCGCAGGGGCCGGGTGCCGGCCAGGGTCGTGCCGCCCGCGTCCGCTCTGGGGCGCGCGCGGCGCCTGGTCACTCGGGGTTAGGATCCGGTCTGGAGAGTGACCATGGCCGCTTGGCCCGGGTGATCTTGAACCGTGCACCGCCCCAGCTCCTGCGATAACCTTTCTCAAGTGATTCTCCAGGAGTCGAGCCGCGCCTCGAGCCGGCCTTCGGCTCCGCTTCCAGCAGGGCATCCATGCGCGCGCTTCTCTCCACCATCGGTTCGATTGCGTTGGCCACGTCTGCGGTCATTCTCGCGGCGAGTTGCTCCGGACTGTCCGCTGAGGCGGCTCCTGACGGCACCGCGGGCACTGGTTCCGGCTCCGGTACGGGCGGCGCCCAGATCGACCTCGACGCCAGCACCAGTCTGCTTCCACCCACGCCAGGCTGCGGCGACGGCATCCTGACCGAAGACGAGGCGTGTGACGACGGCAACCTGGACGACGGCGATGGCTGTGCGGGCAACTGCCGGGTCCTCGAGCGCGGGTGGTCCTGCCCCACCCCCGGCCAGCCCTGCATCCGGGTGGCTCGTTGCGGCGACGGTTTCGCCGCGTTCCCCGAGCTCTGCGACGATGGCAACACCAACGCGGGCGATGGCTGCTCCGCCACCTGCAAAGTCGAAGTCGGCTACAAGTGCGCGGGCGAGCCGAGCGTGTGCACGCCGACGACGTGCGGTGACGGCGTGATGGAGGGCGCCGAGAGCTGCGAAGACATCGACATTCTGCCCTTCGACGGCTGCTCCACGCTGTGCCAGGCCGAGCCGAACTGCGCGGCCGGTGCGTGTACGTCCGAGTGCGGCGACGGACTCGTTTTGGGCGAAGAGTGCGACGACGGCAACCACAACGCTGGCGACGGGTGCTCTGCGACCTGCACCATCGAACCTGGGTACGAGTGCCCCGTTCCGCAGCCCGGCGCGTTCATGACCGTTCCGGCGATCTTCAGAGACTTCCGCGAAGGCGGAGATTTCGGAATCGAGGGCAGCGTCACCCCGACCCAGGGCATGGTGCAGAACCTGCTCGACGCGGAAAAGAAACCGGTCTGGGTGGCCGGTGGTGGCGTGACGAGCCAGGCGAGCTTTGCCCAGTGGTACCGCGACGTGCCGGGCACCAACAGCATCACCGTGGGGTCGATGACGCTTTGGGACAACGGCACCGGAAGCTATGTGAACCGTGCGGGTGAGAACGGTGAACGGGTCCAGCAGGTGGAAACGATCGAGTGTGTCTGTGGTACCACCGATCAGCCCGATCACGATGCGGATGGGAATCCAATTCCCTGCACGTCGTGCTACTACGACAACGACCCGAGTACGCCGCAGTGCGACCCGCCCGTAACCAACGATTGCTCCCCTGGAGGACGGTGCGACGGATATACCGAGTGCACTATCGACGGGAATTCCTACAAGGCTCGCATCGAGAACGTGATTGCCGAGTGGGATGGCAATCCTTTGTTCTTCCCGGTCGACGCTGACCCGTTCACGCCGGAGAGCGAACGCCAGGCCGCGCTGTTCGCTCCGGGCTACGGCAACGACTGGGCCGAGACACCCGGAACTCACAACTTCCACTTCACGAGCGAGATCCGCTACTGGTTCCAGTACAGCGCCAGCGAAACCTATGTCCTCGACTTCACGGGCGACGACGATGTATGGGTCTTCATCAACGGCACCCTCATCGCGGACGTGGGAGGCATCCACTCGCCGGTGAACGCGCACCTGACGCTCCGCGGAGGGGCGGTCACGACGACCTACTCCACCAGCGAGAGCGGGGGCGCGGTCCCCACTCTGAACGTCACCCTCGACCTGCAGGACGGCGCCGTCTACGAGATTGCCGTGTTCCACGCCGAACGCCACGTTACCGTCTCGAGCTTCAAGCTCACCCTCGATGGCTTCGCTACCGCCCGGAGCGAGTGCCGGCCCGTGTGCGGTGACGGCATCGTCGGATTGGGCGAGGAGTGCGACGACGGCATCAACGACGGCGGCTACGGCGAGTGCGGCCCCGGCTGCCGCCTCGGCTCCTACTGCGGCGACGGCGTGGTGGACGAAGGCGAGGAGTGCGACGACGGCAACAATCTCGATGGGGACGACTGCGGGAGCGGGTGCCGCAACCTCTACGTCTACTGAACGCCCGATTCTCGTCAGACCAGCTCGACATTCGCCGTCTTGTCGAGGGCGTGTTCTCAGCTGGATGGGGGCAGCTCTGACCGACCGCGCTCCGGCCGTGACCTTCTCCTACCGCGCCAGGCGACGGGAGCCCCAGTCCACGCCCAGCGCTTCTGGCACAGCTGGCGCCACTGGCACACGCTGATACGCTAGAACCCTGCAAGAAGAAGCTTCATTTGGTTTGGCACGAGGATTGCTTGTTGGTGGGACACCCCAAGGAGAGTGCCATGAGATGCACTGCGATTCTGGTCGGAGCGTGCGTGTTCGCCGTGAGTGGGCTGGCCCTGGCCAACCCCATCATGATGGTGGATGAGGCCTACGCTCAGCAGTATCCCTGGACCGGGCATGTCCAGCTGACGCGTATCAGCAGCTCGTCTTCGGACCTCTCCACCATGGTGATCACGCGCGACGGCCAGCCAGTGACCGCCAACGTCCAGCCCGCGACCGGCCCGAGCCGCGACCTCGGCAGCGGAATGACCACCCTGTCAGCGGCGGTGGCCTGCGACTGCAACGTCCCGTTTGGGCATCACAGCTACACCGTTGGCGGTATTGCTGTGGAGATCGACGTGATCGACGCGTCGGTCGCCAATACCACCGTTCCCGAACCTTCGGCTCAGTGCGACGTGGCCTGCACGGCGAGCGTTCCCGTCCAACCGGGAACGGGTGGAAGCGACGGCTCCGGCGGGGCGGACAGCGGGACGGCGGGCGTTTCCGCCTCATCGGGAACGGGTGGCGGCGCCGGCGACGTCTCCGACGGAGCCGCCGCGACGGTCGGCATGGCGCCCATGGCCCAAACCCCAAACGAGGGCAGCGATTCTTCTGGCTGCGCTATCTCCCGAAACGAGCGTTCGCTGGTGCCCCTCGGGATCCTCATGGCATTGGGGCTGCTCGCCTGGCGTCGCAAGCAGTGAGCGATAGACGCTCGCGGGCCGCGTGCGGTATCATCTTGC
>CAZSVU010000043.1:0-36889 GCA_964610275.1 uncultured Polyangiaceae bacterium
CCTCGGCAGCGCGGCGCAGGTCCGCCAGCGTCTGCGGGTCCTTGGCGTAGGAGCTCCGCTTGGACAAGACCGCGCGGTAGCCGGCCACCGCCTCCTTGTGCTCCCCGAGCCGAGCGTGACCCCGAGCCAGCGCCAACCAGTCCTGCTCAGTGCGCTTGTAGACGGGAAGCGCCTCGATCAGCGCGAGCTCCTTGCGCAGGCGGCGTTCGTCGTCCGCTGCGGGCAGCGGCTTGGGCTTCGGCAGCTCGAGACGCGGACCCACGTTGACCGACGAAATCTGGAAGAAGTGCTCGTCGCCGCCGGCCGCAGCCGCGATGATTCCCACGAGCAGAACCGTTGCCAACAACACCGCGGCAGCACCCAGTACCACGCCCCAGACGGGCACGACGAGGCCCTTCAGAGTCAGCCGACGCTCGAGCACGGGAAAAGTTCGAAACAGCGACGCCCGCAGCTCCTGCAGCGATTCTCCCAGGCTCTTCACACCGCCCGCGGCACGTGGCGCCGTCGTCGAGACGCCGGAGGATCCCGCGTCTGCCGCCTCCCCCAGTGCGGTCGGCATGAAGCCCGGGGCCACGGTTCCCACTGCAGGGCCGAGCGCGTTCGGCGCGAAGCGACCGATCCAAGCGACGAGCTCGGTGGCGCTCTGCACGCGCGCGTCCACCTCTTTGGCGAGCAAGCGCATCACGAGCTCGACGATCTCGGGATCCGTCCCGGTGGGCAGCGGGGGCGGCTCGCTGGTGAGCTGCTTGCTGAGCACCGCCATCATGTCGCCGCTCCTGAACGGCGTGGTGCCGGCGAGCATCTCGTACAGCATCACACCCACGGCGTAGAGATCACTCCGATGGTCCACTCCGCGCCCCACGGCCTGCTGCGGGGACATATACTCGGGCGTTCCGAAGACCGCACCCACCTGGGTGAGAGGTTGATCGCTCGCCTCGTCCATCAACACCTTGGCGATGCCGAAGTCGAGCACCTTGACCGCATCCGGACTCCCCTCCCGATTCACCAGCATCACGTTGTCGGGCTTGAGGTCCCGATGCACGATACCCAGCGCGTGTGCCGCTTCGAGGGCGCTGGCCACCTGAACGGTGATGCGCAGCGCACGCGCCGCCGGCACGACACGCTCGGCATCGAGCAACTCGCGCAGGCTCCGCCCCTGGATGAACTCGAGCACCAGATAGAACGAACCGTCCTCGAGCTTCCCGAAGTCGGTGGCCGATGCAACGCATTCGTGCTCGATGCGGCCGGCCGCAACGGCTTCCCGCTCGAAGCGCGCCACCACCTCCGGGACGCTGGTGAGCTCACGATGCAGCACCTTCAGCGCCATCGTCTTGCGCATGTGCACGTGCTGCACGCGGTAGACGCTGCCCATGCCGCCGGTGCCGAGCAACTGCTCGACCTGATAGCGCCCCGCCACGACCTGTCCCACCAGGCTCGCGTCGCTCCCGGTCGCGTTGGCCCCAGCCATCCCGGTCACGGGGGGCTGAGTGCCGGGCAGCAGGGTCGGGTCCGTGGCCACGGACGAGGGCGGTGGGTCCGCACCTGGCATGAAGGTGGCCTGCTCGCTGCTGGTCTTCGCGGAAGAAGCAAACGGCGGCGGTGACCCGGCCAGCGCCGCGCGCACGTCTGCTTGCAGCAGACGTGCACTTGGATAGCGACGATCCCGGGAGAAGGCCAGACAGGCGTCGATGATGATGGCCAAGTGCGGCGAGGCATTCGGGCACACGCTGAGAAACGGCGGCGCCGGTTTGGTCGCCATGGCGGCCAGGGTCTCAGCGTTCGTGTCGCAGACGTGCACGGGACGTTCCGCGACCACTCGGAACAGAATCGCGCCCAAGGCGAAGATGTCGGTGCGCGCGTCGATCTCGTCCTGCTTGCCCTGAGCTTGCTCCGGAGCCATGTACGACACGGTCCCGAGCGCCATCCCCAAGCGCGTCTTGGTGGTGGTCCCCGTGGGGGTGAGCAGGCGAGCCACGCCAAAGTCGAGCAGCTTGACTCTCCCCTCCGTGGTGATGAGGAGGTTCGCGGGTTTCAGATCTCGGTGCACGACCCCCTGCTCGTGCGCCAGGGCGAGCGCATCCAGCACCTGGTCGATGCACCCGAGCAACTCGGAACCCGGCAAACTGCCCACACGCTGCACTCGCTCCGCCAGCGTCTCTCCCTCCAAGAGCTCCATCGCGATGTACGCACTCTCAGGGCGGTTCGTGTCCTGGTCGATGACCCGCACGATGCCCGGATGATCGAGAGACTCGGCGACCCGGGCTTCCCGACGAAAGCGCTGCCGCACTTCCTCGTCGGCGAGCACTTCCGGCTGCAGCACCTTGACCGCGGCGCGCGCACCGGTCGCATCGCGGGCAGCGTACACGTCAGCCATGCCACCGCTGCCGAGCACGCGCTCCAACCGCCAGCGCCCACCCACCACCTGTCCGATGCGCGCAGCTGCTGCCTGGGCCGTCGTACTGCTGGGCGGTGATTCCATGAAGCTCACGCGCGGCTGCTCCCGCTCCTGGGTTCCACAGAATCACCCACCCCGCGGCAGCAGACAAGACCAACCGCCCCCGAATGCAATTCGGGGGCCGCTTGCCCGCGTAGTAGATCTGCTGCGTCCCTCTGCCCCCGAGCGACAGCTCGGGGGCTTCCTCATCCCTTCTTCCGTCCCCACGCCGTCCCCACCCCGAGACGCGCCCCAGCGAGCTTCACCTCGGCGGCACGGTCACCGCGATTTCCGCGCCCTGTGCAGCGGGGGACGCTAGCGCGGCGTCGTGACACACGCGTCGAGCACGCGGGCGTGCCAGGTCACGAGCCAGATGCCTCGCCGGGTATCGTGGCGGATGTCGCGCTCGACGAGCTCGACCTGCGCGCGCACCGGCTCGGCGGTCTGGGCCAGCGCCGGGTGGGCCGCGGGGTTCTGGAGCTCGAGTCGGGTGGCGTGATGCAGTGGCATGTCGATTCGATCGACGGGGACCCATTCGCCAGTGTGCGAGAGCACGACCTCGTATTGGTCCCGCACCCGCGCGTCGGCCCAGGACCGCAGGCGGCGCCGGCCACCGGCTGGCTGGCGGCATCGCGGGGGTCCGGCAGCGGCGCTCGCGGCGGCCTCCGGAGACCCGGTCGCCGCGTCCGGTGGCGCGGCCGCGGGGTCCGTGTCCGGATCCGTCGCGACGCTGGCGTCGAGCCCCGCGTCGGCGCGCTCTCCTGGAAGATGCACGCGGCCCTCATCAGTCTGCGGCTGCGGGCCACGAAAGCACTCCGCTGTGCTGGCGTCCGGCCCGTCGCCGCAAGCGCCGGCTGAGTAGCGGGCTGCTCCCACTGCCGAGGCCAGGACCACGTTGGCCGTCGCTCCGGTCGCGCGCTGGTCGCTGCACGCAGCGACCACGACGGCAGGCAGTCCGAACGCCACAGCCGCCAGCCGCATCGAAGGCATGCCCCGACTCTACGCCGGCTGCGATGAGACGCAACCAGCAGTGGGGGCACCCAGGAGGAGCTGCGTGAGCGCTCTGGGCGAATCGACGATGTGGTCGGGGCGGTGCTGACCGAGCTGGGCGCGCGACTTCGATCCCCAGCTGACGGCGACGCCGAGCACCTCGCACCGGCGTGCCGCTTCGACGTCGCGGCCCTCGTCGCCGACGTACACCACTTCTTTCGCACTGAGCCCACGGGTCCGCAGAACGCGCCCGAGCGCCCGGTGCTTGCCAAACAGGTTGAGCGCCGTGTGGACGAAGTCGAAGGCGTCGAGCACACCGTTGTGGCTCAGGCAGCTCCGCACGTTCTCTCTCGAGTTGGAGCTCACCACACCGAGCGCGATGCCGTGCTCGCGCAGCTGGCCGAGACACTCCGCGATGCCCTCGAAGAGCGATACCGCGGGCATCAAGCGCGCCATCTCCTCACGGACCGCGAGCACCAGGCCAGGGATCTTCCTGAGCGGTATCCCCAGGTGCTCGAACATCTCGCGCGTCGACATTTCGCGAAAGGTATCTGCTTCGACTCGGTCGACGGTACGCACTCCAAACTTCGGCCCGACCACATTGGCGGCGCGAAACCCGACTTCCAGACTGTCGACCAGCGTGCCGTCAAAGTCGAAGATGACGGTCCGGGGCAGAGGCATGCGGGTAGCCTAGTTCTCGGATCAGAACGCGCAAGGGCGCGGATAGGAGCGGGCAACGACCCAAACACAAGGCAAAGTCGGTTGACTGCCCGAGGTGGTCGTTCGAGGCTGCCAGTAGGATCGAATCCATGACCCAGGTGTGCGTTCCCATGGGGGAGGAGCTGGGAGCCTACGGGTTTCCGCACGGGCATCCGTTCGGGCCGAACGGAATGGGCGGCGGTGGATACTCATTCGGAAACCTGGCTGCGACCTGGACCGCGGTGGTCCGCCAACTGCTCACCACGAGCTCGGCTGAGGCAAGCGAGGGATGACCGCGCGGCGCGTGCTCGCCATCGACCCGTACCACGGCGGCTCCCATCGGGCGCTGCTCGACGGCTGGGCCGAGCGCAGTCGACACCGCATCACCCCCGTCACCTTGCCCCCGTACCACTGGAAGTGGCGCATGCGGCATGCCCCGGTGACGGTGCGAGACCACATCCGCAGGCAGGGGCTCGACCGGCAGACGTGGGATGCGGTCTGGTGCACGTCCATGCTGAACCTGGCCGAGTTTCTGGGGCTGGCCCCCCGCGCGATGCGACGCTTGCCCGCAGTTGCGTACTTTCACGAAAATCAGCTGGCCTATCCCGTACGGCACTCGGACCCGCGCGATGCGCACTTTGCCCTCACCAACCTGACCACGGCCCTGGCCGCGGACCGTGTTTGCTTCAACTCCGAGCACAACCGCGACACGTTGCTCGGAGGGTTGGAGGCACTCCTGGCCAAGATGCCCGATCATCGCCTGCCGGGCGTGCTCGACCAGATCGCAGCCAGGTCGGTGATCGTGCCACCCGGGATACAGCTGGTGCCGAGGCGAGCCAGCCCCCTCCCAGGCCCGCTACGGGTGCTCTGGGCGGCACGCTGGGAGTTCGACAAGGGACCCGACGCGTTCTTCGAGGCGCTGAGTGAGCTGGACCGTCGCCAGGTGCCCTTCAGGTTGAGTGTCGTGGGTGAGCAGTTCGGAGAAGTCCCCGAGGGGTTCACGCGGGCACATCGCGTGCTCGAATCACACATCGACCACTGGGGTTATCGTGCCAGCCGTTCAGACTACGAGGCCGTTCTGCGGGCGTCGGACGTGGTCGTCTCCACTGCCGAACACGAGTTCTTCGGCATCGCGATCCTCGAGGCCGTGAGCGCGGGATGCGTCCCAGTGGTGCCGGCGCGTTTGGCCTACCCTGAGCTGTTTCCTGCCGATTTCCTCTACGACGGGACCACGACAGGCTTGGTGGAGCGACTCACGGCGCTCGCGCGTCAGAAGGCAGCCGGAGTCCGGCTGCAGCCCCCTCCGGTTTCGCTGGTGGAGCGGTTCAGCTGGACCCATGCGTCGGAACAGATGGATGACCTGCTGGAGCAAACCGTGCGGATTTCTTGTGAAGTGAGTCGGGCCTGAGCGAACCGACAGAGATGCGTCGACTTGCCCACGGGTGCACGACCTGAATGGCAACGTCAACGAGCGGGTCAGCATGCCGTGGAAGCAGCCGCCTCACCGCGCCGCCATCAAGGGCGGCTGGTGGGGGCCAGTCCGCAATCGTTGTCGTCCGATCGTGACGTCCCACGACGAACGCTACCTCGGATACGAGGTGGGTTTCCGCTGCTGTCGAGAGGCAGCGCCCGAGTGAGCGTGCCCGCCCCCGGCAGTCGCCGTATGCCGGTCGATGTCGCTGGATTTGGGCAGGTCGGATGCAATCCAACCGACTTTGCGATACAGTGTACCTGACGAGAGGCTGCTCACACAGGCAATGGATTCGGATTCGGATTCGGAGTTGGGTCGAATCGTCGGCGAACGCTACGAGCTCGTCCGCCTCCTCGGTAGCGGGGCTTCCGGAGCCGTATACGAGGGGCGCGACCGCGAGGGCCGGGAACGCGTGGCGGTCAAGCTGCTGCACCCCTACCTGCTCGAATCAGACGGTGCCGTGGCCCGCTTCTTCCGCGAAATCCGGGCAGCCCAGGAAATCCGGCACGCGGGGGTGGTGGAGTTTCGCGCCTCTGGGATGACCGACGACGGACGCCCCTACCTGGTGCAGGAGTTCCTGTACGGCCAGGACATGCAGCAAGCACTCGAAGCCGGCTCGCTCAGCCTGCCGGAGGTGTTCGAGATCTCGCAGCAACTCCTGGACTCGCTGGCGGCGATCCACGAGGTGGGTTTGGTGCATCGAGACGTGAAGCCCGAGAACCTGTACCTGCTCCATGACGAGTTCGGTGGCCTCCGCACCAAGCTCGTGGATTTCGGCCTGGTGAAGGCTCGCCAGGGCACGATGCAGCAGCTGACGGGCGTGGGGACGGCGGTGGGGACGCCCTACTACATGAGCCCAGAGCAGGCCCAAGGCGCCGAGGTGGACGCGCGAGCAGATCTCTGGTCGGTGGGCGTGCTGCTGTTCGAAGCGCTCACCGGCACCTTCCCGTACGACCACGAAAACCCACTGGTCCTCTTGACGCAGATCGTGATGCAGCCCGCCCCCTCGGTCGCCACCCGGCGAGCGGATCTGCCATCGGGCCTGGTCAGGGTCATCGACCGCGCACTCACGCGCAACCTCGCGGAACGCTGGCAGTCCGCCCCAGAGATGGCCCAGGCGTTGCGCGAAAGCGTGGGGCTGAAGTAGCCTGGTCGATTGGCCGGATCCCAACTGTCAACCAAGAGGGTTAAGCGGCGCGGCGAATGTCCGTTCCGTCACATCGCTAGCCGCTGTGCCCAAAACATAGCCCCTCCCCTCAGTCCCGCCATGCCGGCGGCTGGCCGTTCCGGCCCGGGTCGGAACTCGCGATGAGCGAGTTTCGACCTCGGCCGGACAAACTTTCTTGTGGCCTTGCTTGGGGCGACGCTCGCGTCCGTGGGCGACTCGGAACGAAGGGTCGCCCAGCGTGTGTGGCGCGTCGAATTCACGTCGCTCTGGAGCAACTGCTCGCCTACCAAGGCGACGACAGTTCGACCGAGGAACTGCTCGCGAGCGAAACGCGGCGGCCAGGCCGCGTGCCCGACGATTCTACTTCTTGAATCGAACCGACGCGCTGGCGCGCTGCCCGGGCTTGACGTTGACCCCCACCACCTTCCTCCCCAGTCGGGGATGAATGAAGGTGACGGTGTGGCGGCCAGCGGAAGCTTTCGCCTGAGTGGGCGCCGTCCCCACCGGGCGGCCATCGACCAGCACCATCGCCGGGGGAATCGAGTTCACCGCGATGGTGCCGGCTCCCGCCGGAGCAGCGGGCTTGGCAGCGACATCCGCCTTGACCGCCTGGAGAAACGCCGGCGTCTTCCCGCGCGGTGCAGGAGCTACTGCACCAGCGGCGGCAGGAACGGCGGCAGGAGCCGCGCCCACATCGTCGAAGTCGACCGTGAACGTGATCTCGGCCTGACCCGGCTCGAAGGTGAGCGGAACCTCCAGCCGCTGCTGGCCCTCCTTGGTGGCCACCAGCTTGCACTTGTCGGCAGCAGCGATCTTCACCGACACGGGTGGATCGATCATGGTGCCGGGTTGCCCCGCACACTGCACCACGACCACGGCTCCCGCAGCCCCCTCAGCCAATTCGATCTTGGCGAGCCCTTCCTTGACGGTCAGCTTCGGCTCGAACACCTTGGTCTTGCCCGCCTCGAGTTCGACCTTCTCCTCGAACCGCGCAAAGCGCTCGCTGCCGTCGATGACGATCGAGTGCTCTCCCGCCGACAAGTCCTTGAGCTCGACCGGAAGCGCGCCTCGGTCTTCGCCGTCCACGGACAGGTGGAGGTACTCGCCGAGCTTGGGCACGCTCAGGGTTGCGCCACCCGCCTCGGGCGTGAGCGTGAAGGCCAAGACCCCTTCTGCGCCGGCTTTGATGTCGACAGCGCGATCGGCAGTTGGCCTGTAGCCCGCAGCGGCGACTTTCACCACGTGGGCTCCGGCCTGGATGTCGCTCACCTTGCAGGGCGCTCCCGAGCACATCTCGTCGCCATCCACCCATACTTTGAGCGCATCGACGGCCAGGTCACCCGGGCCTGACACGGTAACGAGCAGAGTGCCCCGGCTGGGGAATACGAAGAAGACGGCTGCGAAGACCGCGCCGGCGAGGAGCACAGCAGCGGCACTCCAGATCGCCACGGCCTTCCCTCTTCCCTGGCCGGCACCTCTGGCACGGCGCTCGACGATCTGCGGCGCATCGCTCGGTTGGGTTCGCCGGGGACCGGGCCCAGGCCTGCCGGAGGCAACCGGTGGTGGAGGCAGCGTGCGGGAGACCGGTGGTGGCAGGGATGGCTTGCCCGACGGACGCAGGGACGGCACTGGCAGCGGAGGCGTCGACGCACGGACCTTCGGCGAAGGCGGAGGTGGGGCTGTCCTCACGCTCGCCGAGGGCTTGGTCGGCGGGGGCGGCACCGAGCTCGAACGTCTGCCGTCCGGCGGTGGGGGCGGGATCGATGGCGACGACGATCTCGAGCCGGGTACTGGCGGTGGGGGGGGGCGCGACACAGCTGGCGACTTGGCAACCGCGGCCGGCATCGACGGCGGCGTCGACAGACGCGGCGGCGGAGCAGGCGGCAGCGGTGTCAGCGGTGCCGATTGGGGATGCTTGCTCGCCGGCGTCGGCGGAGGAGGCGTCGGCACGAATGCAGGCGGTGGGGGGGGCGGCTTCGAGGGAGCGCGGGGACCGGCCAGACTCGGAGGTGCTGGCGGTGCGCTCGGGCGCGCGGACAAGCTCGAGGGAGACGCCACCGGCGGGCGATTCGATGGCATTGACTCGGGGCGACGCTCGAGACTGTCGAACACGCTGAGATCGCTGCCTGCATCATTGGACATGTCCGAGCTCCTCGCGAACTAGGCAGTGGCCTGCGCAGCTGTGGCGGGATGATTCTCCGTCGGAGAGGTGGCGGCTGCGACACCGCAAACACCCCGGACCGACTCCTGCTCACGCCTGGTTCCGTCCCGCTCCCGGTAGTGCTGTCTTGGACGCTGCAAAGTTTGGGTTCTACTCCAAAGAGAGCAGAACCAGTCCGAGTGTGCCGTGACGGATGCAGCGCGCTATTCGGCGCACATTGCCGTACATCTAGCGCTCCGGCTCGCGGGTCGTCCGCCAGCGCCGGGCCTAATCGAACAGCTGGCCCCAGTAGTCGGCGTACCTGCCGATTCCGACTCGCGTGAACCCACTGTTGAGCATGTTGGCGTTGTGCCCAGCACTGCCAATCCAGCCGTCCATCACCGAGGCCGGCGAATTGTAGCCCCACGCGATATTTTCACCGCTGGCATTTGTCCCGCAGAGCTCTGCGCGATCCCAAGGGCTCGACACGACCTGCTCCGGCGCCGTGTGGTCAAAAAAGTCGTGCTCGTCCATGTGCCTGCAGTGTCCGTGCACGGCTGCTTCCAGATCGACATCATAGGTCAACGGCGCCACACCGTTGTTCTGGCGATGCTGGTTCAGCAGGGCAAACACCTCGTCGATATCCGATTGCTCAGCCGCGGTTGGAGTGCAGCACACAGGGATCAGCCCGTCCGGCTCATCGCCGGTCGCTCCCTCGAGCTCGAGCGAGCACGTGCCCGGGTCGCCGGTGCTTCCACCAGTACCCACGTCTCCGCCGGTGCCCATGTCTCCGCCGGTGCCGACGTCTCCACCGGAGCCGACCGCACCACCCGAACCGGTCTCGCCCCCCGTGCCGGTCAGCTCGTCGCGCGGACCACAATCCGTACAGTCGGTGCCATAGGCGCACCACTGATTCACTGATCCGGGACCGCCGTCGTCGCAGGTTCCGTTGTCCGCGGCCCAGGTGCAATCGTCGCTGCACAAGCCCGTCGGCGCGCCCGCGCTTCCGCCGGTGCCGATCTCCCCGCCGGTGCCCACGTCCCCGCCAGTGCCGACGTCTCCTCCCGACCCCTGTGCGCCACCGGAGCCCATGGCGCCGCCGGAGCCCATGGCGCCACCGGAGCCCATGGCGCCGCCGGCGCCCACGGCGCCACCGGAGCCCATGGCGCCACCGGAGCCCATGGCGCCGCCCGCGCCAACCGCACCACCGGACTGCGGGGCACCACCCGAACCCACGAGCGCGCCTCCGGTTCCCCCCTGCCCGGAAGGAACGGAACAGACGCCGGCCGCGCACGTCCCACTGCAGAGGATACCGCAGTTGCCGCAGTTCGCGAGATCGGTGGACGCATCGACGCAACTACCCGCGCAGTACAGAAGACCTGGCAGACACGCGCACTGCCCAGCCTGACACGTTCGGCCACCGTCACAGGCGATGTTGCAGCCTCCGCAGTGGATCGGACTGGTCGAGACGTCGACGCAGCCCTGTCCGCACTGTGTGAGACCGGCAGCACAGACCGCCGAACACATCCCTTGTGAGCACACTTGCCCTGGCAAGCACGCATTGCCACAGCTGCCGCAGTTGAACGCGTCACCAGCGGGGTCGACGCAGGCACCACCGCAATCGACCAGCCCAGTCTGACAGACGCAGCCGCCACCGGTGCAGGTGCTGCCCACTGGACAGGCTTGGTTGCAGGCCCCGCAATGCACGTTGTTGTTGGCGAGTGAAACGCAGGACTGCCCGCACGGCTCGAAACCCACGGGACAGAGCCCCGGCGCGGCGTTGCCAGTTCCTGCCATGCCCTCGTCGGTGGTGTCTTCCTGGTCGGGGTCCCCGCAGGAGAACAGCACCAGACCGGCAAGCAATCCTCCCACCCACTGCCCAACTCTCGATTTCGCCATTGCGAGCTCCGCGACGGATCGCGTCGCATGCGTCCGTCACAGGTCCAGTGGCGTCGTCGCGCCCTCGCAGGCCACGTTTCCGGACGTTCCTCGGACCTTCCGATGGGAAAGGAAATTTCTCCGCCCGCCGCGGAGCTGAATAGGGGCGAGAATACGCTGCCGATCAATCCTTCCGCTCGGGCAGCCGCCGCAGGCGATGAAGCCGGGCCGCTTCCGGACACGTCAGTCCAGCGAGACCTCCACGCCCAGAGCCAGAACCGTAAACGGACGCCCCCAGTACGCGACTTCACGATCCAACATGCGTATCACCGGACGCGGCGCCGTCGCGCCCAGCGATCCATCGAGACGCAGACGAACGGCACCCCCAAGGAAGACGACACCTGCCAGGCCGAGTGCGCCGGCTGCCGCGACCGCATTTTCGCGACGGCCCTCACTCGGCGCTTCCCCTTCCCCGACGACGTGCAGCCAATGCACACCGGCTTCGGCACGCAGCCGGAGCTCCAAGCGCGATCCGGACAACACGGCACCCTCGGTCCCCAGCAAGAACAGGGAAATGGTCGGTGTTGCCGTTCCCTCGGGAACACTCAAGCGAGAAGCCAGGAGGGTCATCAGCGCAGACAGCGAGAGGCGCCAACGTTCCGAGACGGCGTAGCCTCCTCCGACGCGCACCGCGGCAGCGGGCCCGATCCCCCCGGGAGATGAAACCAGCGCGCCGGACAGGTCGAGTGTGGCGGTCGGTGTGGCGTGTCGTGGGTCGGGCTTGCGCACGAAGTCCCGGAGTGACTCGTTGGGCGCGACCTCCCCACGCGCAGGGTGCGCTTCGTCGAGCTCGAGCAGGGAGGCCCTCAGGAGCTCTACGGCCCGTACTGCTACGATGGCATCGTCGTGCTGCGACCCGGCTCGAGGAAGGACCACCTCGCGCAACAACGTCTTGCCGGTGACTCGATCCGTGAGCCACACCTCCACGCCTGCGCGGGACGGACGTATGCGTAGAGCCGCAATCGCTTCTACGGCACGCGCGGCGTCCTCCAGTGCCTCCCGGGACGACGGTGTGTCCTCCCCGGCCGAGCCGCGCACGTCGAATCCCAGCGCCACCAGCTCGGCACGGACGCGATCAGAAAGACCGCGCTCCGCGCGGTCGACGAGCAGCAGGATCCGGCCACGCTGCGCAGAGGTGGTCGGCTCCGGAAATACACCCCGCTTCTGCGCCCACGTCGGCGCCGCCCACGTGCCGGAGGCCAGCACGGCCAGCAGCACGACGCGCGCGAAGCTCCTGCTCATTCACCAGCAAGCTTACGCGCCAGAGGTGCGTGGGGACCACCCGGGAACGCAGCCAGATACTGACGCGCCAGCCGACGTGCCTCGCCAGCACTGCCACTGCGGTGCCTGAGCTCGAGCAGGCGTCCCAGCGCCTCTCGGCTCAAGGCGCCGCCTGGCTGCTCGCGCAAATACGCCTGGAAGAAGTTCGCCGCCCCCGAAGAAGGGAAGGTGATCCGCCCCAGGTAGAAGGCGGCCACGGCTGCCTGCGGGGTGCCGCCGTGCCGCGCGCGCAGAGCTCGGTACGCCTGGCCGGCGCGGGCCGAGTTGCCGGCATAGCGCGCGGTATTGCCCAACGTCATCAGATCCGCAGCACCCAGCCGGCCAGCAAGCGAATCGAAGCCAGCAGCTTCGGCGGCCGCCATCGCGTCCCGAAACTCTCCGGCCGCGGACAGCTCCTGCCAGGTCGGCATGGCTCGCGTCGGGGCCTTCCCGCGCGCAGAACTCACCTGCGACTCGGTCGGCGCCGCACTCCGATCCCCAGAGGCGCTGGACAGGGCTGCCGGGCCCGGGTCGCGGCGTTCGAGGTTCGAGCTGTGCGCCGTCCGGTCGGAATCCGACAGCACAATTTCCACGCGCTCCCCCGCGACCACCGGCCGAACACCCTCCACGCCCGGGCCACGAATCTCCACGCTCCCCTCCTGCATCCGGAGCGAGAAGCGCTGATCCACGGGAAGCCACCCCACGTCGAACCGTGTCCCGGTCACCTGCAGGTCGAACGGCCCCACCGCGAAGCTCCACTGCGCGTTCGGTCGAGGCACCACCGCGACGGCGGCTTCGCCTCGCTCCATCACCACGTGGGCACCGTCACGCGACAGGCTGGTGACGCGCGCACGGGTCTTGGCTCGGAGCAGTACCGTGCTGCCATCGGCAAAACGCAGTGACCGTTCTGCGCCACCGAGAGTCGCCAGCCAGACGTTCTCTCTGCCGCGGCTGCCGTCCGCCAGCTCGAAGGTGAGCGGCCCACTCTGGCCGATCCAGCCGAACCACACCACCACCACCACGAGCAGGACCGGGACGATGGCTGCGGCGAGCCAAACCCGTTTCGCGGAGCGGCCCGAGCGATTCGAGCTGGCACGCAGCACCTGCTCACGCGCTCGCGACAGATCGTGGCGTGACTCCAGCACGCTCTCCTGACCCTCACGCAGGGCTCTGCCCAAGGCTTCGAGCTCGGTCATCCTGCGCCTCCTCCAACCCAGGTTCTCAGGGCGGGGTTGCCACGCGCCCGGGCCATGAAACGCCGCTCGGCGGCGCGCATGCGTCGTTTGCAGGTGGAGAGAGACACGCCACACGCCTCCGCCACCTCGAGCAGCTCCATTCCCTCCAGGTAGCGCAACGTGAATGCGATGCGATCCTCCGCCGGCAATCCATACAGAATCGAATAGGTCGCACGCATCGCCTCGCGAAGCGTTTCATCCGGCTCCGGAACGGGCAACTCCGGAAGGTTGTCCGGTGCCCAGAAGCTGAGCCACCGCTGCCGGGAGGCGCGACGAATGCGACCTCGGGCGACGTGCACGGTGATCGCGGTCAGATACGCTTTCAGCCGCGTGGGATCTTGCAACCGAGACAAGCTATCGAGCACTTCGACGAAGACTTCCTGAATCAGATCGTCGAGCTCCGGGTCAACGCCCAGCAGCCGGACCAAAACGCCTCGGACGTGCCGTGCATAGCGGTCGTAGAGCTGCGCTCGACCTGCCAGGGATCCGCTCGAGGCGGCCCGTGCCACGGCCGCGTCGTCCGCCACCATGGTCGGCAGGGACACCACGTTCTGCCGAGCGGATACCTCCGGATGCTCGGCAGCGGGTCTCGGCGACGGTCTGGGATGGGCCACGCTGGTAAGTACAGTGACCGATTCCCCGGGCTGCGGGTCCAGTTTTTCCTCTCGAGCAACCTGCTGCGGCCGCTCATCCGCCGGCCAGCAGACCAAACTCCACACATGCAGTCCCCGCCGCGGTGGACTATAAGGTCCTGACATTGGTCGTGGGCGCCATGTCTCGCTTCCCTAGAGCGGCACAATATGGTTGTACGCTCGCCCTCGGCGCACTCGTGGGCTGCGGTGACGTGCCCCTGGATGTGGTCGTGTCGCAGAACGCTTCCGCCGGGAATGACGGGACCACTGGGGGAAACGCCGGCGCTCAGGACACGGGCGACGATGGGAACGCTGGAGCGGAACTCGGCAGCGCGGGCACAGGCGGTGCGGGCGGAAACGGGAACCAGACCTCGACGGGGAGTGGCGGCGACACGGGTCAGGAGACGCCGGACGTGCCGTCCACCGCGGTCTGCGAGCCCTACGCCGACTGGAACGACGCGTGGACCACGCTCGAGGAAGCAGCGCTCGCTCTCATCAACGAGCGTCGAGCCAGTGGAGCAGCATGCCCGAGCATGTCGACGTCGCCCGTCCCGGCGTTCCAGTTCGACCCGGCGCTCCGTTGCGCTGCGCGGCGGCACAGTCTGGACATGGCAACTCGCGACTTCTTCAGCCAGGGCACCTGGGATGAGGCCGCACCGACGTGCAGCAGCGACGGCGACTGTGGCACCTGGCAGCTCTGCGATACGCGTCTGCCGGGCGAAACGCCGCAACGTTGCCTCGATGGGACCAGCGTGCGGCTGGACGCCGTGGGCTGGACCGGCCGGGCCTGGGCAGAGCTGATCTCCGGAGGCAGTGAGACCGCGGCCGCCGCGGTCGACTACTGGATGAGCTCCCCTGGCACCTGTTCGATGGTGATGGCCGCAGACCGGACCCACATCGGTATCGGATATGCGGCTGGCGGACCGTACGACCACACGTGGACCGTCGTGACGGGGAGCTATTGACTGACAACCTCCATATGGAGGCGTCGAGGCGTGGAGGAAGACCGAACCGCTGCCCGCACAGTCAAACGTTCCGCCCTGATTAAAATCGAAGGCTCTGAAAGAAATCTGGCCTGAGTCCGCCTCGCGAAGCGACTTTGCATCCGAGAGACGCTAAGCGTCCGACGAGGCGTCACGCCTCCTCGTCGGAAACGCTCACTGCGCCCGGTCGAGGGGCTAGGTTGGCTGTCTGCTCAACGCCTGCCTAGTCCCTCGTCACTTATTTGTGCGCTGGAGAGCAACGCGCGTCATGTCCGCAGAACGAGACGGCCTCGCATCATGCGAAGCGCTCCGCGCGGACTTCGAGCGGTAGCGCTACTTCTCGTCATCACGCGCAAAAGGAACGATTTCGCTCTGTGTTCCTTCACGAGCTTCGAGCAGGGCACGGTACTCGTCCGCCTCGTCGCGAGAGTCGAACGGTCCGATCCGCACGCAGTGCCATCGCTCGCCACCGGAACGGCCGACCGTCGTAATGCGAGCCAAGTAGCCTCGCTGTCTCAGCTGCTCCAAGAGCTCTCCTGCCTTCTCCTGCGACCTCAGTGAGGCAACTTGCACGTGGTACTTCCCGCGAGCCCGGGGCAGGACCACCGCCGTGGCACGCTGGACGGGACCGAGTTGGAGGCGCCGGCCTTCCGCAGCGATGCGGGTGGAAAACGGCCCGATCCGGACCACGTGCCACCAGTTGGAACGTGAAAAGCCGTAGGGGTCGGAGCGCGCACGGAAGCCCTGCTTGCGCAGCGACTCGGCCAGCCCTTCGGCAGTCTCTTTGACCTTCAGAGACGCGACCTGGATGTGGAAGCCCTGCTCGGAATCACTGGCGTCGACCAGAGATGCGGGCTCGATGGACGTCGGAGGTTCACCCGGCACCACCACGGGCGCGGCCTCGCCAGCAGTCACGGGTTCGGTCCGAACGGGTTTCGACTCGGCCGGTTTCGACGGCTGGGACGGCCTGGGCGCGGGCGAGTCGTCTCGTGACGGCTCAGCCCGATCCGGCTCGACCCGTTCGACCTTGCTGGCCGCCACCGGCACCGAGTCCAGCGCGGTTCGCGCGTGGGCAGCGAGTCCGTGGGCTTCACTCGTCGATCTCTCGACCAGCTTGGTCAGGGCGTCGGTGTCACCAGCGCGCCTTCGCGCGGGCGACGGACCCGCCAGCCACGCGGCACAGGCCGCCGCAATCACGAATGTGGACCCGAGGACAAGTACCGGGCGAAAGCGTTCACTCAACGAGGGACGCGGAGCCTCCGGATCGGGCAGTGTGAGGGCTTCAAATGAGTCTCGAGTCACGGCACTCGTAAGTGTGGCAAGGCCGTCCGGATACGGCCAAATACCCGGAGCCGGCGGTCAGCTACCGCTCCTGTCGACCCTGCTGCTTCCCGCGGTGCCAGCGCTGGACCAGCAGACACAGGGTCAGCCCGAGCCCCCACTGGGTGAAACAAGTGGCCACACTGTACGGATCGAGCGGGTCGAACCAGGTGGCAGGGGCATACGCCGTGACCGACAAGTACATCCACCACCCCAGCAGCACGATGGCCTGCGCCGGCACCAGCCACGTGATCGACACATCCCAGATCCGACCCAGCCTCCAGTCCGCGTCGATGCGCTCCAAGATGTCGTGGCGCAGCCGTGCCGCTCCGTGACGACGCACCGCCCAGGCCACGAAGGCGCCCGATATCATCAGCCCCACCCCCCAGACGAAGTCCTGGTTGCTGAGCACGTCCACGTCGAGCGCCGAAGGAACGCCCAAGGCGAATCCGACCCCCAGCACCAGGGGGAGCGCGCGGCGCCGCGGCAGACCCGCGTCACGCAACACCCGAGTCGACAGCTCCACCATCGAGATCAACGAACTGAGCGCGGCCAAGGAAAGGCCGAGGAAGAAGAGGATTGCCAACCCGGAGCCGCCCGGCATGCGGGCGAAGAGTTGGGGCATCCAGATGAAGGTGAGCCCGGTGGACGCCGGGCCGCTCGTTTGCATGATTTCGAGGACCTGCGCTTGCGAGTGACCCGTGCCCAGCACGGCAAACACGGTGCTGAACACCATCAGGGCCGCGAGCAAGGACACCAGATTGTTGCCGACGCCAGTGGCCACGGCATTCTTGACCACGAAGTCCTGGCGCCGCATGTACGCGGCGTAGGTCAAGATCAATCCCCACCCCGCACCGGTGTCCCAAGCGTTCTGGGTGAGCGCTTCGAGCCAGACCTGGGGCCGGCCGAGCACGGGCCAGTCCGGCGTGAACAGGAACGCCGCACCTCGAGCAGCGCCGGGAAGCGTCAACGACCAAACCACGGAACCCACCACGATGAGGAGCAGCGACGGAATCAGAACCTGGTTGACCTTCTCGATGGAGCGCACCCCTCGCCACGCGGCCAGAGTGCAGAGGGTGATCGCCACCAAGTGACACACGATGGGCGCCCTGCCCCCCTGGAGCGTGTCCCAAACTGCCTGCGCCTGATCGGTGGTCGTGGGCAGGGCGTGGGTCGCCGTGTGAGCCAGGTAGTACAAGCACCAGCCCGCGACGACCGAGTAGTAGAACAGGATGGCCGTGGCCACCAACGCCACGAAACCACCCAGCCAACCGCTGCGCTCGCCCGCCACGGCGGTGATCGACCCGACCACGCCGCGACGGCCCGCCCGCCCCACCGCGTACTCCGCCACGATCAGTGGGACGCTCCACGTGAGCAGGCAAATGACCCACGCCAGCAGGAATGCACCGGTCCCGGTCTCACTCCCGTTCTGGGCTGCGATGCGTGGAAAGCGCCAAATGTTGCCGGTCCCGACCGCGACTCCCAGCATGCTCGCGAGCAGAGCGAAACGAGAAGTGAAGCGAGCGGGACGATCGGTCACGACTGGGCTCCAGGCAAGCATCGTTGGGCTGACGCGCTCGCGCAATCCCACCCGCAGCGATCTGCCGAAGCGCATGCGGGTCGGCAGCGTACTGGCCAGGCGACTGCTGCGCGGCGCAGGTGGATCCGCACGGCGCCGCAGGTCGGCCAGGAGGGTGCTTTCGCTGATGTGGTGACGACACCCACATGGATGGGGTCCGTCCAGACGCGCCACCCGTGCCTGCATCCGGCCGCTTCATCCGGCTCGCGTGCACTTTGGCAGCGTGTCTTGCGCCGGCTGCGTAACTGGTTTGCATGTTCCGAAAATCGTATGATTCCCTTCGGAAAGGGAACTATCCATGCGTCACCTTTTTGCTTCGATTCCCATTCTGGCCTTGGCCGCGATCGCGGGTCTCGCCGCGGCCTGCGGCGAGTCGGCGAGCTCGAAATCCACAGTGGGCAGCGGCAGCGGTGGATCCGGGGCCGGAGCCAACGACGGCACTGGCGGCGAGATCGTCATCACTACTGCCACGGGCGGCTTTGCGGGGGAGGAGTCGAACCCGTGCCTGGGCCCGAATCCTCCGGACAACTGCCAGCTGGTTCCATCCGGCCCGGCCTGTGGCGATGGCAATCTGGACGCCCAGCCCTGCTGCCCGCCCGAATTGGCGCCCTGCGAGGACGCCCCGCCCAGCGGAGCCGGGTGTGAGGAGCAGTGCGACGATGGAAACAGCTTGGCGGGCGACGGGTGCAATGGCGGGTGCCGCGTCGAGCCCAATTTCATCTGCCCGGTTCCAGGTCAACCGTGCGAGTTCAACTTCGTGTGCGGAAACGGTGTCATCGAGCCCGGTGAGGTCTGCGACGACGGCAACGCCTTGGGCGGCGACGGGTGTAACGAGACCTGCGAGCTCCAAGACATGCGCTACGACTGCATCACCCCGGGTGAGCTTTGCGTGCTGTCGGTGATCTGCGGCGACGGGCGCGTGGAGCAGCCGGGAGAATCCTGCGAGGACGGCAATACCGTCGCCGGGGATGGGTGTGACGCGCTGTGTGCGGTCGAGCCGGGCTGGATCTGTCGCATTCCCGGACAACCCTGCGAGCTGGCGCCCCGCTGCGGCGACGGCGTGCAAGATCCCGGAGAAGTGTGTGACGACGGCAACATCACCGGTGGCGACGGGTGCACGGCCGACTGCCTGGCCATCGAAGCCGGTTACCTTTGCCCCACCCCTGGCGTGCCCTGCGACTACATCGTCGAGTGTGGCGACGGCGTGGTGTTCGGCAACGAGCAGTGTGACGACGCCAACACCGATCCGGCCGACGGCTGCGACGCATGCGTGATCCAACAAGGCTATGAGTGCCCATATCCCGGCGCCAAATGCATTCCGCTCTGTGGCGATGGGTTCGTGCTGTTGAACGAGGCCTGTGACGACGGCAACGTCGCGCCCGGCGACGGCTGCAGCCCGACGTGCGAGTGGGAGGACGGCTGGGCGTGCTCAGGCGCCGCCCCCAACTACAGCTGCCACACCACCACCTGTGGCGACGGGATCGCCGAAGGCAACGAACCCTGCGACGATGGCAATGGCATAGTAGGCGACGGATGCACACCCTTCTGCCAGATCGAGCCCATCTGCAGCGGCGGATCCTGCACCTCCATCTGCGGCGACGGCCTGCTGCTCACCGGCATCGGCGAGGTGTGTGACGACGGCAACACGGTCAATGGTGACGGGTGCTCCTCGACCTGTACCGTGGAGCCGGGGTACGAGTGCACGCAGCCCCCGTTGGGGGAATCGTTGACGCTTCCGCTCATCGTGCGGGACTTCGACGAAACTCATCCAGACTTCAATTTCGGGCTCACCGGCTGCGAAGCGGCGAGCACCGGGATGGTGGACAGCCAACTCGACGCCGAGGGCAAGCCCGTGCTCATCGCACCCAACGGCACCAGCTGTGCCACCACCACCACGGCCGCCAGCTTCGCCACCTGGTACCGCGATACCCCCGGCACCAACACCACGGTGGTGACCAGCATCACCCTGTGGAACGACGGTGCGGGCAACTACGTCAATCAATGGGGCCCGAACGGCGAGCAGTGGGCCACCACCAATCCCGAGGGCATCACCTGGTGCGCCAATGCGGACGGGAGCTGTGCCGACTGCACCTTCGAATACGAGATCTGCTACGACCCGTGCACGCCCTGGGGCGAGGGCAACACGGACGTCTGCGCGGTGGCTCCGGGCGGGATCACCTACCATGACGGCAACCCGGTCTTCTTCCCCATCGACGGACAGGGTCAGTCGCCCCAGAGCGAGTACGGTATCGCACTGGTTCCTCAACCCGTCTACTTGGGCAACTGGCAAGAGGAACCTGGCGGCGCCCTGCACAACTTCCACTTCACCAGCGAGGTCCACTTCTGGTTCCAGTATGATCCGGCCACCAGCCCGACCCTCGATTTTACCGGCGACGACGACGTCTGGGTGTTCATCAACAACCGGCTGGCCGTGGACCTCGGAGGCATCCACGTGCCGGTCAACGGCTCGGTCAACCTCGCCACTGCCGCTGCCACCCTCGGGCTCGAGGCCGGCACGGTCTACGAGATCGTGGTGTTCCAGGTGGAGCGCGAGAAGGACGGGTCGAGCTATCGCCTGACCCTGAGCGGCTTCAATACCGACCCGACCGACTGCGGCCCCATCTGCGGTGACGGCGTACTGTCTCCGGGCGAGCAGTGCGACAACGGGACCAATCCCGGCGGCTACGGCGAGTGCAACCCGGATTGCACCCGGGGCGAGTACTGCGGCGACGGCATCGTCAATGGTCCGGAGCAGTGTGACGACGGCCTCAACGTCAGCGCCTACGGCACGGTGGCCGGGGGCTGCGCGCCGGGGTGTGTGCTTCCGGCCCGGTGCGGGGACGGGAACGTGGACGCCGCCTTTGGTGAGCGCTGCGACGACGGAATCATCGACGGGTCCTATGGCGGCTGCACTCCCGATTGCCAGCCGGCCGGCTACTGCGGGGACGGGATCGTGCACCCCGAGTTTGGCGAGCAGTGCGATGACGGCATCAACGACGGCTCCTACAATAACTGCGGCGTCGGCTGCGTGCTGGGGCCGCGCTGCGGGGATGGCGTCCTCGAGGAAGCCTGGGGCGAAGAATGCGACGACGGCAACAACTTGCCAGGCGACAACTGTAGCCCGAATTGCAGGCTCGAGGGCATCTGCGGCGACGCCATCGTCGACCCGGCTACCGAGGCTTGCGACGACGGTGTGAACGACGGGACCTACGGCATGTGCGCCCCTGGCTGCGTGCTCGCCCCCCACTGCGGAGACGGCGTGGTCAACGGCCCGGAGGAATGCGATGACGGCGCCAACCTCGGTGGCTACGGCTCCTGTGCGCCGGGCTGCGTGCTCGGACCCCGCTGCGGCGACGGCGTCCTCCAACCCGGCTGGGAAGAGTGCGACGACGGCAACAACGTCGATGGGGATCGGTGCAGCGCCGCCTGTCAGGATGAGGTCTACGTCCCCGAGTGAGTCGGGCGTGAAAAGCGGGCGGGCACGTTGTCCGCCCGCTCCAGTTCAATCAGCGGACGCAGATGCCGCTGACGAACACCCCCGCGGCAATCTCGTAGCTGCCGCAGCTGAAGCCGCAGGGGCAGCCGACGGACGAGCAGCCGCACGCGCGGCGGCCGTTGATGGTGTCGCAATCGGTGCTGTCTAGGCACGCCGTGCAATCCGCAAAGAACCCGTCCGCGTCGGCCGCGGCACACGCCGGATCCACCGCGCTCCCTCCGGTGCCTCCGGCGCCGCCCGAGGCCGTGGCTCCCCCCACGGCCGTACTGCCACTCGACCCCGCGGTAGAGGCGCCGCCGGCGGCAGGTGCTCCGCCGTCACCCCCAGCCGCTGTCCCTCCGGTTCCAGTCTCAGCGCACTCGCAGACGTTCCAGCTGCTGCCGTCGCTGCGGCAACTTTGTGTGCCCGTGCACTCACCGGCTCCAGTACAGGTTCGCATCGAATTCGGGACGCAGGCGACCGCTCGGTCACCGGCAACTCCCCCAGCTCCGTCGCTGCGACCACCCGTGCCGCCACCGCTACCGCCGCTACCGGACCCGCAGGCTACCGCCAGCGCCATTGATGCCACCAAAGCCGATGACCAAAGAGCTCGTCTCATGCTTTGCCTCCCGACGCTCGGGCAATCGCTTCGAGGGTAGCACCCCCACGCGGGCGCGGAGCAGTTTCGCGCCGCTCGCCTGGCCACGGCCCGACTGCTACGCTATTTGGAGACCAGCGGCGGAGCGGTTGGAGAGCCTCCCAACCTCCCGGATGCTGAACACCTTGACCGGAGCCACCCATATGTTGAGAGACTTCGTTTCCTGGTATGCCGGTGTGAGCAGTCGCGGCGCTCATCCCCGACTGTTGCTCGGAGCCGCCTTGCTGCTCGGGAGCCTCGCGGCGCTCGGGGCCGGTGCAGGCTGCAGTGCCGATGCCAACGTCCGTGACGCACCCTCGTCAGGCGACGACGTCGACGGCGACGGGGGCCCGCGAATCCAGGATCTCGACGAAGCGGGTCAGCCCACCACTCCCGGGGACATCGGGACCGAGGAGTTCTGCGACGGACAGGACGAGAACGGCAACGGCATCATCGACGACGTGGACGTGGGCCGGGACGGGATCTGCGACTGCCTGCGCGTAGCCATCCTCGGCAGCCTGATGAGCACCGCCGACGACACCAACGTGACGGCGTTTGCCAGCTGGCTCGAAAGCCGCAGCACCGAGCAGGTCGTGCAGATCCCTACGGGGACGCCCCTGACTCCCGAAGTGCTCAACCCCTACAAGGTGATCATCGTCGCCAACATCGCCGGGGCGGTCATCACTCCCGACGACGTGTTCAACCTCTCGCAGTGGGTCGGCGCCGGTGGGGGCCTCATGACCCTCGCCGGATTCACGGCCAACAGCGCCGACATGAACGGCACCAACTTGCTGCTGCAGCCCTACGGCGTCGGCTACCAACTGACCGGAGACGCCGGGATCATGGGGGGTGGCGAGCCGTCCACCCCCGTGACCGGATTCTTGCCGCACCCCATCACCACCGACGTGCAGAAGGTGGGCGTGTACTACGCCTACCCGATCACCGGGCAGGGCGATGTGGTCGTGCAGCAGGGCGGATACGTCCTCGGCATGGCCCAGCAGCCCTACAACGGAAAGCTCTTCGTCTGGGCCGACGAATGGATCATGTTCAGCAACCAGTGGAACGGCACCCAGTGCACGGACTGCCAAGTGGAACGGTTGTGGATCAATATCTTCAGCTACCTGATGCCGGATAACGAGTGTCAGGTCCCGCCCCCGCCGGTCGTGGAGTAGCTCCTCGAGTTGCTGGCACCCCCGCCGTGCGGGTGACTACTCGGCGAGGGAGCGTAGGCCCAGATTGACGATCCGCCGGACGAGCTCCTCGAACGAGATCCCGGCTGCTTTGGCGGCCAGCGCCAGCTCGGCGTCCGCGCCGATGTCCGGGTTGGGATTGGCCTCGAGAAAACACGGACGCCCGCCGGCATCCAGGCGGAAGTCGAGACGGGCGTAGCCGGTCAGGTGAAGCGCCCGGTAGATGCGGCGCGCCAAGCGAGCCAGCTTGGCCTCTCGCTCCTCGCCCCAGTCCTCGGCACCGCCGACGGCAATCTCACGCTCCTGCTGGAACTTCAGATCCCATTTGGCTCGGAGCGTGAAGACCCGGGGGGCGTCCGGTCGCAGGTTCTTCATGAACAGCTCCTGCGTGGGGAGCACCGTCACTCGGTGGTGTCCGAACACCCCGACGTAGAGCTCGCGCCCGTCGACGTATTCTTCCGCGATGGCGTGAGTCTCGAGGTTTCGGTGGACGAACTCGACGCGTTCGACCAGCTTCTCCTCGTTCTGGACCACCGAGGCTTCTGCGATCCCGGCCGAGGCATCCTCGGTGAGGGACTTGACGATCAGCGGGAACCGAAGCCGCGCCGGCTTGCGGATGGCGCACCCCTTGCGGAACACCCCAAACGCCGGCACCCGAATGCGATGGTAGCTGAGGATCTGCTTGGAGAGCGCCTTGTCCCGCCCGAGCACCAGCCCACGCGGGTTGCAGCCCGTGTAGGGCACCTTCATCAGCTCCAGGTAGCTCACCACGTTCTGGTCGTAGACGGTGGAACCGTGAAATTCCTCGATCAGGTTGAAGGCGACGTCGGGCCGAAACTCCTCGATGGCGTGACGTAGGACGAGTAGCTCGTTCTCCAGGGGCACGACGCGCACTTCGTAGCCCAGGCTCTCGAGCGCCGCGAGCACGTCCGCCTCGGCCTTGAACTCCTCTCGTTCTGCTTTGGGCAGCTCGGCGTAGTTCTCCGGCGGCACGAGATGCGCGTGCAGCAGAACCAGGACGCGCCGCGGCTGACTCATACGGCGTGCCACTCCCTCCCGCGCAGCACGTAGCTCATGGAGTGCATGGTCAGCAGGATGGCGAACTCCCACTTCTCACGCACGCTACAGCGGGATCTGAGCTTGAGCTCCTGACAGCGACCGATCATCTCCTTCATCAGATGGTCGACCGCAAAGGTGTATTCCCCCGTCCAGCTTACGACCACGTCGCGAATCTCCTTGCGGTTGCGACGCAGAAACTTGGCCGCGGTGTCCTTGCCCACAGGTGCATCGAACAGGCGCCTGAGATCGCGGTCATACGCGTCCGTGAAGCCCACCGCGTAGTGCTCCCGCTTGCGCCGATAGTACCCGCGCAGGGTGAGCCGCGTCTGCGACACGGAGAACGGCCTGGCGCGACTGCGCACGGTCGGCCTGACGCCCCTGAGCTCACGCATCAGCTCGTCGACGTACTCGAGCTTACGGAGCGCCCGCCAGCCCTGGTAGCGCTGACGCCAATCGGACCGAGGCGTGAGCCAAACCGCGAACGTCTCGGCGAAATCCTCGGCCGGATGCGACTGCGCGTACCAACCGGGCAGATGCTGCACAAACTTCCGGCTCGCTGGATTGGGCCGGTAAAACTCAGGGTAGCGCTTCGAAACGCTGCCGAACAGCTGGCGCCAGGCGCGCCGCAGGTGGAGGCGATATGCGGTCTGCATGACGTGCCCGAGCTCGTGACGGAGAAGCTTCAGGCACTCGTCTCGGGTGCCACCCTCGACCTCGAGCATCTGCTGCCGCTCCAGGCGCATCAGCCTGGGGTGCGCCAGGTAGAATGCAATCCCGACACCGGGGCTGGCGTCTGGGCTCAACCACTCCGCAGCCAGCCAGAACGCGGGACGCGGCACGAGACCCCGCGCAGCGAGCTCTGCTCGGGCCTTGTCGACGGCCCGCTCGACCCAGGTGCCCGCGTAGGACACGCCGAGATCACAGATGCGCGTATCCAGCAGCTCTTCGGTGTCTGCATCCGCCCACCAGGGCTCCTTCGTTCTCGGTGCCACGCTCGGCGGCGAATGGTGGCACACAATCGCGTTTCACGCGAATTCGCCTCACACGACGGGCCGGCCAATGGCCGTGCCTCGCCGCATCGACCCATGCGACGGGGTGCCCTCGACAGCGGAGGATTCTACGGCACGACGTAGGTGACTTCGAGGAACGGGCGCTCTCCGTCGGTCGTGCTCTCTCTGCTGCGGAAGTGGCAGGCGTCCTGGCCTTCGTCGTTCCGGATCAACAGGCCAGAGTTCGAATAGGTCCCATCGACCCATCCCTGCACGGTGTCGCGATCGAAGTCGATCACGTACTCGAAGCCGGCCTGATTGCCGCCGCCGGTCGGGACAGCGGCGATCGGAGTGGTGTCGGTGGAGCCGCTGAAGCCCGCACCCACGTCCGTCCACGCCACGCCCTCGGCGCGATCGTTCCAGTTGGCCGCGCCGCTACCGCTCTCGCCAGTGCCGGTGCCCTCGTCCCACGATTCGAGCAATCGATAGATCTCGTTGTTGTCGTTGGTCGAGTTGCCGTCGTTGTACAGGTACAGGGTGGCGCTCACGATGGTCGCGTCCGCTGGAATGTCGCTCAAGTCGAATTCGAGCAGGGCTCGCATGTCGGCGCTGCCGCTCCCCTCGTTGTATCCGTCGGTGCGGAACTGAGTATCGGCACCGAAATTCGCGTCGACTTGCTGAGGGTCGTCGTCATTGGAGATGTACGTGTCCCGAGCGACCCCAGTGTGGTCGTCGCCGGTGTTCTCGCCCCAGGTTTCGGTCACACACCCGCACGGGCTGCAGTCGGAGCTGAGATCCGTTTCGCAACCGTCGTCCGGCGAGGCCCCGTCGGGCTGGCTACAGTTGCCGGCCGGGAAGATGCAGGTCGAGTCACACAGGCCGGCGCTGCAGCTCACGGTGTCCACATCCGCATCGTCCACGCACACCCGATCACATGCGCCACAGTTCGAAACATCGGTTCCCAGGTCCACTTCACAGCCGTCATCCGCATCGGGCGCGGTCGGCTCGGCGCAGTTCCCGGCCAGCGCCACGCACGTCGAATCGCACACACCGCCCGAGCAACTCACGGCGTCCACGTTGGCGTCGTCCAAACAAGCCCGCCCGCACCCGCCGCAATTGGCCGTGTCCGTGTCCAGATCCACCTCGCAGCCGTCGTCGACTGCCGGCGCCGCCGGCGTGGCACAATCCTCGAAGTTGCCCGAGCAGGTGGGCGCGCACGCGCCCGCGGCGCAGGTGGTCGCCGATGCGTTGTCGGTCGAGCAGGCATGAGCGCAGGCGCCGCAGTTGCTCACGTCGCCGGAAAGGTCCACCTCACAACCGTCATCCGCGCTCGGCGCCGCCGGCTGAGCACAATTGCCCGCCAGCGCCACGCACGTCGAATCGCATAGTCCGGCCGAGCAGCTGACCCCGGCCACGCTGGCATCGTCCAGGCACGCTCGGCCGCACTCGCCGCAGTTGGCGGCGTCCGTACCCAGATCCGCTTCGCAGCCATCGTCCGCATCGGGGGCCGCCGGTTGAGTGCAGTTGCCCGCCGGCGCCACGCAGGTCGAATCACACACGCCGCCAGAGCAACTGAGCGTATCCACGTTCGCGTCGTCCAGGCAGGCCCGGCCGCACCCACCGCAGTTGGCCCTATCCGTGTCGAGATCCACCTCACAGCCGTCGTCCGCGTCCGGCGCCGCCGGTGTGGCACAGTCTTCGAAATTGCCGGTGCAGGTGGGCGCGCACGCGCCCGCGCTGCAGGTCGTGCCCGACGCATTCTCGGTCGAGCAAACGTGATCACAGGCGCCGCAGTTGTCCACGTCGCCGGTCAGGTCCACCTCGCAGCCGTCATCCGCGTTGGGGGCCACTGGCTGGTCGCAGTTGGCGGCAGGGGCCACGCAGGTCGAATCGCACACGCCAGCCAAGCAGCTGACCACGTCCACGCTCGCATCGTCCAGGCAGGCCCGACCGCACTCGCCGCAGTGAGCCGTATCCGTGCCCAGATCCACCTCGCAGCCGTCGTCCGCACTGGGCGCCGCGGGCAGTGCGCAGTTGCCCGCAGGCGCCACGCAGGTCGAGTCACACACGCCCCCGGCGCAACTCACGGTGTCGACGCTGGCGTCATCGACACACGCCCGGTCGCATTGCCCGCAATGGGCGATGTCCGTATCGAGATCCACCTCGCAACCATCATCCGCATCCGGCGCCGCGGGTTGGTTGCAGTCGCCGAAGTTGCCCGTGCAGACCGGAACACAGACCCCAGCGCTGCAACTCGTACCGCTGGCATTGACCGTCGAACAGGGTCGCTCACACGCACCGCAGTTGGCGGCGTCGAGGCTCAGGTTGACCTCACAACCGTCGTCCGGGGTGCCCGCGGCCGGTGTGCTGCAATCCCCGTAGTCAGCCAGGCACACCGGGGTGCAGGTGCCCGAGACGCAACTGGTCGCCGAGGCATTGGCCGTCGCGCAGGTGTGATTGCAGGCGCCACAGTGCGCACCATCGGCGTTGAGATCCACCTCGCAGCCGTTGGTCGGGTCGCCGTCGCAGTCGTCGAAGCCATCGGCGCAGGTGACGATGGTGCAGACTCCCGCGTTGCACGTGGCCGCCGTAACGTTCGCGGTGAGGCAACTGATGCCGCAGCCACCGCAGTTGGCGATGTCGCTGCTGGTGTCCGTCTCGCAAGCGTCGTCAGGCGTCGGCGGCACCGGGGTGGCGCAGTCGGCAGCACCCGAGTTGCAGAGCGGGGAACAGACTCCGGTGACGCAACTGACCGCCTGAGCGTTGTCCGTGGAACAGGCGTAGCCGCAGGCGCCGCAGTCGTTCGGATCGCTCGAGACGTCGCTCTCGCATCCGTCATCCGGCGTGGGCGCGGTCGGCTGGCTGCAGTCGTCCCACCCTCCGCTGCATGTGGGGGCACACACGCCGCCGCTGCAGCTGGTTGCCGCGGTGTTCGTGGTGGAGCAAGCGCGGTCACAGGCGCCGCAGTTGTCCGGATCGTTGGTGAGATCCACCTCGCAGCCATCGTCCGCGGTGGGTGCCGTGGGGTGGTCGCAGTCCGAAAAGCCCCCCGTGCAGACGGGGACGCAGATCCCCGCACCGCAGCTGGTCGTCGACGCGTTGTCCAGTGAGCACGCTCGCCCGCAGATCCCGCAATTGGCGGCATCGGAGCTCAGATTGGTCTCACAACCATCGTCCGCATCCGGTGGCACGGGCTGAGTGCAATTGGCAAAGCTCCCGCTGCACGTGGGCACGCAGGCTCCGGCAGTGCAGGTGGTCGTGGTCGCATTGGCCGTGGAGCAGACGTACCCGCAGGCACCGCAATCGTTCGGATCGCTCGAGACGTCACTTTCGCACCCGTCATCCGGGGCGGGCGCGGTGGGCTGGCTGCAGTCGTCCCAGCCGCTGGAACAAGTGGGTGCACACACGCCACCGCTGCAGGAGGTCGAGTCGACATGGACCGCGGAGCAGACCCGATCGCAGGCGCCACAGTGGGCCGGATCGCTGGTGAGGTCGGTCTCGCAACCGTCGTCCGCGTCGGGCGCGCTGGGCTGATTGCAGTCCGTGAATCCGCCGGTACAGGTGGGGGCACAGACGCCGGAGTTGCAGAAGGTCGCCGACGCATTGTCGAGCGAGCACGCCCGCCCGCAGACCCCGCAGTTGGTCGTGTTGCTGCTCAGGTCCGTCTCACAGCCGTCGTCGGCCTGGGGCGGAGCGGGCTCTATGCAATCTCCGAAGCTTCCGCTGCAGGTGGGCACACAGGCCCCGGCAGTGCAGACCGTCCCCGAAGCGTTGGTCGTCGAACAGACGTGGTCGCAGGCGCCGCAGTTGTCGACGTCGTCCGAGACGTCGGTCTCGCAACCGTCATCCGCGTCAGGGGCAGCCGGCTGGCTGCAGTCATCGAAACCGGACGCACACGTGGGAGCACAAACGCCAGCGCTGCAACTCGTTACGGTGGCGTTGTCCATCGAACAGGCGCGGCCACACTCACCACAGTGCGCCGAGTTGGTCGCGAGGTTCGCCTCGCAACCGTCGTCCGCAGCCGGCGCTGCCGGCGTCTCGCAGTCCGTGAACCCACCCGTACACGTAGGCTCACAGACCCCACCGGTGCAGCTCGTGACCGAGGCGTTATACAGCGAGCAGGCACGCCCACACGCACCGCAGTGGGCTTCGTCGTCGTTGAGATCGGTCTCACACCCGTCATCCGTCTCCCCGGTTGCCGGCTGGACGCAGTCGCCGAAGCCCGAGTTGCAGCTCGGCTGGCAGACCCCGGCCGTGCAGCTCACCCCGGTAGCGTTGGCCGAGGAGCACACGTGCCCGCAAGCGCCACAGTTGTCCGCGTCCGTCGACACATCGCTCTCGCACCCGTCATCCGGCGTAGGAGCAGTGGGCTGGCTGCAGTCGTCATACCCTCCGGAGCAGACCGGCGCACAGACGCCGCCAACACAGCTGGTCGACGACGCGTGGGAGGCAGAACACGCCCGACCGCACTCGCCACAGTTCGCCGCGTCGACCGTCAGGTCGGCCTCGCAGCCGTCATCTGGGCTCGGGGCGGTCGGCGTGTCGCAGTCAGTGAATCCGCCCGTGCAGGTCGGTGTGCAGCTTCCCCCGACGCAGCTCGTCGCCGAGGCGTTGTCCAGCGAGCAGGTGTGCCCACAGGCGCCACAGTTGTCGGTTTCGCCCGCGATGTCGGTCTCACACCCATCATCCGATTCGGTGACCGCCGGGTGCACACAGTCGCCAAAGCCCGAGTCGCAGCTGGGAGCGCATTCGCCAGCGGTGCAACTGACACCCGAAGCATTGGCGGTCGAACACACGTGCCCACAGGCCCCGCAGTTGTTCGCGTCGCCCGCGACATCAACCTCGCACCCGTCGTCGGCCGTCGGGGCGGCAGGCCGATCACAGTCCGCATAGCCGGACGAACAGCTCGGGACACACGCTCCAGCGCTGCAGCTCGTCGAGTCGGCATTGGCGGTGGAGCAGGCATGACCACAGGTGCCGCAGTGGTTGGCATCCGTCGCCAGCTCGACCTCGCACCCGTTGGACGGATCCCCATCGCAGTCCTCGTACCCGGAGGCACAGGTCACGATGGCGCAGGTACCGCCAATGCAGGTTGCGGCGGTCACTTGAGTGGTCAGGCAGGCGTTCCCGCAACTGCCACAGTGGTCGAGGTCGGTGGCTAGGTCCGTTTCGCAGCCATCATCCGCGTCCGGCGCCGCGGGTTGCTCACAGTCGCCGTACGTGCTCAGGCAAGACGGGACGCAGACGCCCCCGGAGCAGCCCGATACGTCCACCTGCGAGAGCGAGCACGCTCGATCACACGCGCCACAGTGGCTCGTGTCCGTGGCCAGGTCCCGCTCGCAGCCATTCGCTGGGTCGGAGTCGCAATCCTCCCAGGTGTCCTCACAGGACGAGATCTCGCAGGTTCCGCTGTCACACTGCGGAATGGCATTCGGCAACACGCACGCAACGAGGCAGGCTCCGCAGTTCGCGACGGTGGTGAGTGACGACTCACATCCGTTCTGCGGATCGTCATCGCAATCGCCGTAGGTCGAATTGCAGTTCGGCACGCACACGCCGTCGATGCAGCTGTTGACCCCATTCAAGTCGTCGCACTCCGCGTCGCTGGTGCAGGGGCCAACACCCCCCGCACCGCCGCCCGCGAGCCCCACTCCGCCCGCGAACCCCGCTCCGCCCGCGAACCCCGCCTGCCCACCGCTGCCTGCGGTGCCGACCTGGCCCGCCACGCCACCGGTACTCGGCGCCCCGGCGCCTGCAGAGCCGCCGGCTGCCACGGTTCCACCCGCACCGGGCGAGCCAGCCAGGCCACCAGCGGCTGGTGCTGCGCCGGCTCCGGCGCCACCGCCGGTGCCGCCAGCGCCACCCACCCCGACTTCGCCACCAGTGCCGGCTCCGGCGCTACCGCCGACCCACACGGGTTCACCGCCCTGACCCCCGCCGGGGGCGGTGCCGCCCGTGGCCGTCCCTCCGATCCCACCAACACCCGTCCCTCCGGTACCCGCGCCACCGACCGCGGACGAAATCCCACCGCTGCCGATCCAGCCGCCGGAGTTGCTGGTCCTGCCGCCGGTGCCAGCCACCGCAGCGATATCACCTTCACCGCGATCCGGAATGGCACACGACGACGCAAGAACGGTCGCCAACCCAGCGACAGCGAGTGCCGACCTCAATGACATCGGAGTTCCTCCAGAGATACTGCGGGCGCCCAACCCGAAACTTACCGACAGTAGTGTACCGAATTCACCGGCAGCCGTCTCGCACCCTCGCGATATCCTTTTGGATATCTGACGATGGGTGGGTGTTGTGCTCACACGCCCCGGTGGCAGCGCTCGAGAGGGCGATTGGGGGAGGATCGTCGCGGGCTCCGGTCGGCCGGCATCCTGCACGCGGCCCGTCGCGGTTGGTGCGGGATGACCCGTCCTCCGCGGCCGGATCCCACGGCGAACGGGTGGTGCAGGGGCTCAGGGAGTCTCCGATTGAGCCGCTTCGATCTGCTTCTCGACCCGGTCTAGCTCCGGTTGGCCGATCGGCGCGGCGCCACCGAGTGCAACCGACACGGTGCTCCCCGCCCCCAAGAGCTCCTCGGAAAACGGCCCAGCCCGGACCCGCAGCCCCGCCACCATTCCGCCGTCGGGCGCCAGGGGTCGGTCCGTGCTCACCCGCAAGAGCTCCGCTCGTCCGGTGGCCGGTGCCACGGACGCTCCGATTGGGTTCCGGTGCTCATCGAGCAGCTCCACGGTCATGGTGCCCACCCGGGTCACGGCTCGCACGGCGAGCCAGTGCTCCTCTCGACCATCGTGCGCATTGCCCACGGTGACGGTCTGCACGGCAATCTTGGGAACCGCCGGCGAGGGTGCAGTGTAGCTCCGCGCCCAGGGCTCTCGGACCGGCGCACGCTGCTCAGCAAGTGAGCCATCACCTCTCTGGTCGATCCTTCGGACCAGTTCGTAGCCCCTGGCAACCGGACCCGCCATGACACGAGGCCCGCCACCGGTGTCCACCACGAACAGACCGACGCGAGGTCGCCGCGCTCCTGCGGCCACGACCAGACCCAGGTTGGTCGAGGTGTAGAAGTCTGCCACCAGCGCCGGGTCGCGCAGGGCGTCGTCCCCCCGCGGGTACATGGCGAAGTACCATCCGTTGTACGCGGGTGGCGCGTCACATCCACCGTCCAGGATCTCGGCCACCATCGAAAACCAGCTTCTCGCTTCCTTGCCCATGGGGCGCCCGGCGAGCTCGTCGAGCGCAAGCGCGTGCAATACGCGGAGCACCCAGCCCAGGCGCGCGAAGTACTCCTCGCCCTGAGCGTGTCCGAGCGAAGCAGCGAAGGCTCGACCGCGCTCCGCATACTCACCGAGTGCGCGATACACCTCGGGGACTGGCTCGACGAAGCCGTCGGGGATTTCGCAACCGGCAGCATCGTAGGTCTGTGCCGCGACCAGCACGTGGTTGCTCCTGAGCTGCGCGTAGCCTGCCGCCAGGGAGCTCAGACGTGCGTCTTCGAAGGCCCGAGTGCGCATGAACGACGGCGCCCGGTCATCCGCTGGCGCAGCCAGAGCCCTGAGTGCCCCGAGCCAGGCTCCGTAGAGTCCAGGCCAGGGTCTGGCCAATGCGGTCCGGCCTGCATCGAGCCGCTGCTGCAACTCGGGAAAGCGGGCAAGATCCTTGGCCAGATAGCGGCGTGCGCCGCCGTGACCGAGCAGGTAGGCAACGTCCGCGGTCCGCGCCAGAAAGCGCCCCGACACCCCGTCGTGAACGAGGCGGGTGAGCGCGGTCGCGTCGGGAACCGCCCGTGGACCGAGCAGCGTCGCGATCGCGGGCAGCGTGCTCGTGCCCTGGGGCATCCAGTGCGTGCGCGTCTGACGCTGGAAGGAGTTGCCGATCGTCGCCTTGAGCTGGGTGAACGCCTGCGGGTCCCTGAGCGAGCTCACCTTCGACTGCTGCCTCAATCGCACCAGCTCGGGCAGGCTCACGTCCTCGCGCCCGCCTGCCATGGCCGACCAGACCGCATCCAGCCTGGACACGTCCGTCAAGACCTGTGCCCGCCGAGCCAAGTCGGCGAGCGCGAGCGCCCCCAGGGCCTCCCGCGGCGTCTCGCGAGGGTCGGGCACGACTCCCGGTGCCGAGCTACGACTCGATCGTGACACCAGGTTGAACTCGAGACGCGCCAGCCACATGGCTCCGCGGAAGTAGGGCTGCAGGCTTTCGTCCTCCCACGGGCCGTGCTTGGCATAGCGGCCTCGAGGCTGGAGCTGGGAAAAGTCAATCATGCGTGGTCGTCCGAACAGCTGCACCTCTCGGAGCTCCCGGGCAGCGCGCGCGTGCTGGAAGAGTTGGGAGACTTGGCGGTCGGTGCCCAGCCGACTCTGACGGAGCTCGTCGTGAAACAACGAGTCCGCCACGGTCAGGTAGACGTCCAGGTCACGCGCCACCTCCGGCGGGAACTCGCCGACGGCGTCCGGAAGGGCTGCGAGCAGGCGGTCCACCACGCTCACCGTCATCGGGAACAGGTGCGCCCGTTCCATTTCCCCCAACACGGTGTCGGTTCCGCGATACGCAGCGTGCAACACCGCGTCCACCGAGACGTACACCGGAAGCTGAGAGCGATAGATTTCGTGGAAGGCCGCCGCGTAGCTCTCCACCTCGAGCCGTGCGGGCACGACGAATCGATTGCGGAAGAGAAGGTTCCGCTCCGCTCGGGTCAGCGCGTAGCGCTCGACCAGGCGCGGAAGGAACGCGGGCGAACGCTTGCGATCCCAGCGCGCCCAGCTCTGCTGTGCTCGCCCCGACTGGGCCTGCGCGGCGACAATCGCGGCCGCAGCCCGCTCCAGATTCACGTGCGCCGGCTGGCACTCATGGGTGACGACCTGCCGCTGCGTCCACGGCGACTCGAACGGGTCGAGGCGAGAAGGCAACGGCACCGCCTTGGCCTCGGCCGAAGACGCAGCGCTCGACGACGCCGATGCAACCGGACTCGCGACCGACGTTGCCCCGACTGCCGACGACGCTGGCGCTGGGATCTCGTCAGCGGCCGGACGCCCGGGGCGGTCGTGCGAACCGGGCGTGGCGGCTCCGCACCCCAGCAGGGTCAGGCTCACGCAGACCGCAGCAAACCCGGTGCGCATCACGTTGAGTGCGTCGGCCAGCAGCGGCAGAATGTGACGCGGATTCTCCCGACTGCGGCGGCGCCCGTGCGCTACCCGCTCAGGGCGAGTACTCCACCGGCGTTTCGGTGGCGAAGAGCTGACCCGGATGTGGCGGGTAGCGGAGCGCACCCAGGGCCCGAAGCGTGCAGTCCACCAGGGCAGGGTCGGTCAGAGTGCCTCCCAGGTGCCGCAGGTCGTAGACGCTCCCGTCGGCGTTCGTCACCACCTTCACCGTGACCTCCCCGGCCAGGCCGACGTGGCGCGCTGCGGCCGCGCCGTAGCAGCGGCGGAACGGCGCAAGATTGGCCTGGAAGAATGCCACGAAGTCCTCACTCGACCGGTCCATCGCGCTCTGGGACATCCCCGCCCCGCCCACCAGCATGGCAGCGCCGAGCCTCACCGTCCCGGCCTCAGGAGCCGGGGCTGGCGCCGCGGCAGTCGGCGCTGGAGCCGGCCCGGTTGGCACCACTGGCGGGGGGGGTGGCGGATACTGCACCGGGCGCGACTGCTCCGCGCAGCCCACCGCCCGCCAACAGAAGACGGCCAGCACGACTTCCCAGCGACGAAGTTGCTTCGGACCGGACATGTCGCGCAGCCTTCCACCCCCGCGTTGGCGTCGCAAGCTGCAATGCTGCCGGAGACGGTTGGGGGGACAGTGACTATGCTCCCACCATGGCAATTGACGATGAATTCGTGACGGCCCAAGAACGGGTTCGCAAGCTCGCGCGGCAACCGACAGCCAACGAGTTGCTAGCGCTCTACGGCTGTTTCAAGCAGGCCACGATGGGGGACGTGCAGGGCAAGCGCCCAGGCCTGCTCGACATGAAAGGGCGGGCGAAATTCGACGCTTGGCAGCAGCGCAAAGGGGAGAGCCGCGAGGCGTGCCAGCGCGAATACGTGGACCTCGTCCGAAAGCTGGAGGCCAAGTACGGCACGCGCTGATTCCGCGCGTACCGAAGTCGACGGCGGCAATCGGCGTTTGCGTCCTTTGCGGCGCATGCTACCAGCCACCCCACTGCTTCACCGAGGCCACCGCTTGCTCCCCTTCCCCGTGCCGCCAGCTTCGAGGTGTCCGGTCACTCCGGTGGCGGGTCTCGGTCGTTTTCGGGGTACGCTGCTGGGTGCCACGTGCGCGCTGGTCGTCTGGAGTTGGGCCAGCGCATCGTCCGCAGCTCAGCCCGACACTTCGCCTTCGGATCCGGCCGCGGAAGCTCCGGCCGACGCGGCGACGCCTTCGGAAGCCCCGCCACCCGACGCACCGAGCGAGACTCCCTCGGACACCGGTGAGCCGGATCCGGAGGCGCCGACGGAAGCGAGCGAGCCCACGCCGCAGCCCGCAGCACGGCCCTCCGACACCACGGATGGGGCGGCGCCGGACGCAGGCCAGAAGAGTTCGGCGCCCACAGCAGAGCCGACGAGCATTCCCACCCAGCCGGAACCCACCGAGTCGAAGCACACCACCGAACCCGCCACTGCCGAAGTCGAAGCGCCACCGCCCAAGCGTGAGCTACTCCTCAACCGCTACACCAGTGCTGCCATCGTCGGGGGCACGGCCGTGGGTCTGTACACGTGGACCTACTTCGCCTGGTACAAGGAGCGCGCCACCTCGGACCACATCATCTGGAACACCGAAGGCTGGTTCGGTCCGAACACCTACGCAGCAGGAGCGGACAAGCTCGGTCACTTCTGGGTGAACTACGCCATGAATCGGCTCATCAGCCACGTGCTCGAAGAGGGTGGCTGGTCCCCGCTGCAAAGCACGCTCATCGCCACCACGGCCACCATGGGCTTCTTCACCTTCATCGAGGTCAAGGACGGGCTGCATCCGCACTACGGCTTCTCCTGGATCGACATGGCCTTCAACGCCGGCGGGAACCTCTCCGCGCTGGGCATGATCGTCGCGCCGGAGATCGACCGGATGTTCGATCTCAAGGTGGCGTACATCCCCTCGAAGATCTACCGGCGGCGACTGGCAGAACGTGGTGCAGTCAACGCGGGCGAGGACTACTCGGGGCAGATCTACCAGCTGACCTATCACGTCGGCTCACTCCCCGGGCTGCGTCAGGCGAGCCCGTGGCACCCCCTACGCTTCGTGGACGTCGCCTTCGGCTACCGCGCCCGAAACTACCTGCCCAAACCCCCTGCCGAAACGCACCGGTACCAAGAGTACATGCTGTGCCTAGGAGTGGACATGCAGCACGTGTTCGATCTCCTGTGGAATCGCTTCGAGAACCCGCGCACGCACGCGCACGGTGCCGCCCGGTTCTTCACCGAAGTCCTCGCCCTCCCCTACACGACCCTACCTGTCGTCACCTACCGTCAAGACAACGGCCCGCACCCGCCTGACGACGGCCCGGGCCACTGATCGAGCGACCGCCGCGGCGATGCGGACGACGCCGACCTGCACCCCCGAGCGCAACCATCCGCAGGCGGTGGGCCCCGGTCGGCCACCGAGCCACGGTTCTCTGCGCGCGCGCTAGACTCGTTCGCGGATCAAAACGCGCAAGCGTGCGAACACAAACGGAAATCGGCAGGCGAGCCGCG